>NZ_NPJB01000070.1:0-6522 GCF_002251345.1 Prevotella sp. P4-119
TTGATATAATGACAGACATGGGTATATTGTTGTTAGTTGTAGCATTGATTAACTTCTACATTATCAATCTTCCATTTGCTATTTTATCAGATATTTCTGCAATAATGTTTTATAGTGAGTGTTGTGAAAATTTACAAATTTGCATTGCGATAATTGGAATAACATTGCTTTATTACATTCATCATTTTAGAAATAAGTTTTCAATAGTTAGTATTAATAAATCTAACAAAATTATATGAATAAATACGATTATCTCATAGTCGGCTCCGGCCTCTTCGGAGCTACATTCGCCCATCTTGCCACGAAGCAGGGGAAGAAGTGCTTGGTGATAGACAAGCGTCCGCATTTGGGAGGCAACGTCTATTGCGAGAACATTGAAGGGATAAATGTGCACAAGTATGGTGCACATATATTCCATACTAATAACAAGGAGGTGTGGGACTTTGTTAACTCTATCGTGGAGTTCAACAGATATACCAACTCCCCAGTGGCAAACTACAAGGGCAAGCTCTTTAATCTTCCCTTCAATATGAACACCTTTCATCAGATGTGGGGTGTGAAGACTCCTGAGGAGGCAAAGGCGAAGATTGAGCAGCAGAAGACAGAGGCTTTGGCAGTGCTCAATGGCCGTAAGCCCCAGAACTTGGAAGAGCAAGCTCTTACATTGGTCGGCAAGGACATCTTCTATACCCTCATCAAGGAATATACCGAGAAGCAATGGGGGCGTAAGTGTACTGAGTTGCCTGCATTCATCATCAAGCGATTGCCGCTGCGTTTTGTCTTTGACAACAACTACTTCAACGACCGTTATCAAGGAATTCCCATCGGCGGATACAACAAATTGATTGATGGTTTATTGGAAGGAGTGAAATCTAAAACAGACGTTGATTTCTTTAACTCGGAATACAAGGATTGGCGCAAATACGCCGACAAGTTGGTATATACCGGAGCTATCGACGAGTTCTATGATTTCAAATTCGGTAAGCTCGACTGGCGCACAGTCTCCTTTAAGACTCGAATTGAAGACACACCAAACTATCAAGGCAATGCCGTAGTGAACTACACCTCACACGATGAGCCATACACTCGTGTCATTGAGCACAAGCATTTTGAGATGTTCGGTCAGGAGGTATATGACTGCCCAAAGACTGTAGTTTCAGAGGAATATTCTACGGAATACAAGGAAGGTATGGAGCAATATTATCCTGTCAATGATAACAAAAACAACGAGTTGGCAGAAAGATATCGCGAACTTGCTTCAAAAGAAACCGATGTGATTTTCGGCGGACGATTGGCGGAGTATAAGTATTATGATATGGCGCCGATAATAGAAAGTGCTATAGAGCAATTTTGATTAGAGGTCATGAGTAATGTGGTACTCATGATGATAATAACACCCCCGAGTCTATATTAAGGCAAATCATATTTTTAGTAGTAGATTATGAACAAGATTTTAACAATAATCATCCCCACATACAACATGGAGAAATATCTCCGTCGTTGTCTGGACTCACTCATTATCGATGAAGAGAGCATGAAGAAATTGGAAGTCCTCGTCATCAACGATGGCAGCAAGGACTCGTCATCGCAAATAGCACATGAATATCAGGATAAATATCCCGATACATACAGGGTGATAGATAAAGATAACGGCAACTATGGCAGCTGTATCAACCGCGGATTGAAGGAGGCTACGGGAAAATATATAAAGGTGCTGGATGCAGATGATTATTTTGATAATTTGTCAGTCTCAAAATATCAGGAATGTCTGAAAAATATAAACGCTGATTTGATTATCACAAATTATAATATTGTCGATGAAAGCGGTAGGATAACAAGGGAAAATATTAGTAAAATGAATCCGATGGAAATCTACAATGCAGACAATATAATTAATACACCAACGTTCGATTTAATTCAAATGCATGCATTTACATATAATAGGCATGTGTTTGATAATTTGAATTACCATCAAACAGAGGGAATTTCCTATACAGATCAGGAATGGATATTTACTCCTATGGCAAATGTTAATACTATTGTTTCATTACCCCTTAATATTTATCAGTATTTTGTTGGGCGTATAGGACAGACGATGGATCCAGCAGTTCTTTTACGCTCGTTGGGACATACAGAAAAGGGAACATTAAGCATGCTCTCTTCATATAAGCAGCTTAGGGTAAATGAAGCAAAAAACACCTTCCTTAAGAAAAGAATTCTCAATAGATTGAACTATATTTATACAAAGTATTTATTAGATTCAGCCAGTGCGGATTTAAAAGATCTTCAGAAATTTGATAATATTATAAAAGAAAAATATCCCGCAATTTACAGTGAATCTAACAACCTGATAGCTGCAAAAAAGATGCCATTTAAATATGTTAAACATTGGCGTAAAACTCAAAGAACAGAAAGGTCGATATTAAATAAACTTTTAATTCGTTACTACAATATTACGAAGTAACAATATGGATAAATCCAATATATCAAACATACACGATTGCTACGGCTGTGGCGTATGTGCTACTGTCTGTGCAAAGCAGATTATCAGCATTGAGCTGAATGGTGACGGGTTCTACGAACCTCGCATGACGGATGAATCGAAATGTACCAGTTGCGGATTATGCCTCGATGTCTGTGCCTACTCTCATGATGAGTTGTCTTTGAAGGACAGATGCATCAAGAGTTATGGAGCATGGAGCAAGGATGAGGCAGTGCGCAGGAAGTGCAGCAGCGGTGGTGTGGGCTTCGAGCTTGGACGCACTCTCATCGGCGAGGGATATAAGGTATGCGGTGTGAGGTATAATGCCGAGGCTAACAGGGCGGAGCATTATATCGCAACGACTGTTGAAGAACTGATACCATCCATCGGTTCAAAGTATATCCAAAGCTATACGGTTGACGGATTCAAGGCTATCGACCGCAAGCAGAAATATCTTGTCACAGGCACTCCTTGCCAAATAGATTCATTCAGGCGAATGATACGAAAGTTTAAATGCGAGGATAATTTTGTTCTTCTCGATTTCTTCTGTCATAGCGTGCCGTCGATGTTGGCATGGCGAGCGTACATCAAAATGTTGGAACCAAAGATTGGCAAAGTAACGTATGCATCATGGAGAAACAAATTTGAATACGGTTGGCACGACAGTTGGCTAATGGGAATGGATGGTGTAAAGACATCAAGTCCTATAAACTGGCATGATAGTTATAACATGTTAATAAGGGGGAAAAAAACTTTCATACAATCCCGTTGGTCTAAAGGTGATTGGTTCTATAGAATGTTTCTTGGTGATTATTGCTCTGGAAAACACTGTCAGGAGCGTTGCAAATACAAATATGACAAATCTTCGGCAGATATTAGAATTGGTGATCTCTGGGGTAAAACTTACCAAAACAACCAAAAAGGTGTTAGTGGATTAGTCGCATTTACAGAGAAAGGACGAGAGATTATTGAGTCACTCCTGAATGTTACTTTATTGGAGCATCCGTTTGAGGTTGTGGCAGAAGGGCAGATGAAAAGAAACGCCAAGCCCGCTATAATTAAACCTATAATTATGTTCGTTTTACGAAACCATATGTATTTATCCCAAAATGGTTGGAATATTCTATTTAATGTTTTAGACTATCCAATTCAGATTGCTATCAAGTTTCGTTCATTTATACTTAAAAACTCTAAAAAATGAAAATATCATTAGTAACAATTTTTGACACAATTAATTTTGGCACTTATCTACAGGCATTTGCAACTGCGGTAAAGTTACAAAACTTAGGTGCTGATGTTGAAGTATTGTGGTATGAACGTATACACAATAGATATCGTGTACCTTTTGAGAATAAGTTCCATTTTCTGAAAGCTCTTACATGGCTTTATGCTGTTGCTACAAGAAATAAGTCTTATTTCCAGAAAAAGGCCTGCCGCAGGTTTGTTGCAAAGAATGTAAATGTAACGAAACTTTACTATACATATGAAGAACTGAAAAATAATCCTCCAAAAGCAGATGTGTTTTTAACTGGAAGTGATCAAGTTTGGAACACAATTCATAATTTTGGAATTGAAAGAATATACTATTTGGAATTTGTTCCTAACAATGTAAAGAAAATAGCATTCTCTGCAAGCTTTGGAATGAGCGAATGGGATCCTATATATAAAGATTATTCTAAGCAGTTACTTTCCAGATATGATGCAATTTCAGTTCGTGAAACGAAAGCTGTAGATCTTTTATCTGAAATTGGACTTCATTCTCAAAAAGTCGTAGATCCCACATTCCTCCTATCTAAAAATGATTGGATCAAATTTGCTGCACCTTATAAACACAAAAAGCCATATGTTATTGTATATTCGGTTGAACAAGGTCAATGTGACAAAATAGTTTCTCTGACAGCAAGGCAAGTCGCAGAATATATTGGTGGCGATGTGATTGAAGTTAATTATGTTGGTGAATCAAAACAAATACCCGATTGTGACGTGCGCTTTCATTACGCAACACCAGAAACATTCTTGTCATTAATGTTAGGAGCTTCTTTTGCCGTCGTAAGTTCTTTCCATGGCACGGCTTTTTCTATTAATCTTCATATACCTTTTATCTCTGTAGCTCCTGAAAGATTTACTAGCAGGATAGATAGTCTGCTTGTTCAAACAGAGACATTTAGCAGAAAGATTAGTACATATGATGAGAAAATAATCAAGAAATTGTTAATGCAAAAAATAGATTTTAATAGAACAGATGAGATTATATTTAATGAAGTTAAAACTTCAGAAACGTTTATAAAAGAAAAAATATTAAATAGATGAACAAGCCTTTAGTTTCTGTTATTGTTCCGGTCTATAATGTAGAACAATATATTAAGGGATGCGCTCAAAGTTTGTTTGAGCAAACATTAAATTCCGTTGAATACATTTTCATTGACGATTGTTCTCCTGACAATTCAATAACTTTAGTCAAGGATGTATTAAAACAATATCCGAATAGAAAGGATTCAGTAATATTCTATAGAATGCCACAGAATAGTGGATTGCCAATGGTAAGAAAACGTGGCATAGAGTTATCCTCAGGCGAATATATAATCCATTGCGACAGTGACGATACTATTGAAACGAATATGCTGGAAGTAATGTATAATACGGCAAAGCAGGGAAATTACGATTTGGTGACTTGTGAAATTGATTGGAGTAATGGTTACCAAATGCCTTTTGTCGAATGTGGCAATAAGTTGGCTCTTTTGAAAGCTACTTTGGAGGGGAAAGTCATTGAATCCGTTTGTACTAAAATGGTAAAAAAAGCGATTTATGAAGAAGATGGTTTTATCTATACTAAGGATAATATAAATGAGGATTGTGTTTTCTCTACGCAAATAATTTTTTATTCAAAATCTTTCAAACAATTGCCCAATAAATTCTATCATTATTACATGCGACCAAATAGTTTATGCCATGGGGTCGAAGCTGAAAAAATGATGCGAAATTTTAACCAGTTTAAACGAAATATAGGCCTAATAGAAGATTTCTTACAATCAGTTGGACTCAAAAGCCAAGTTCGCAATGAACTAGATATGAAAAAACTCGCTTGTAAGAATTATATAATACCACTTACTGGATTACCCAAATATAAAAAAATATGGACTTCGACTTATCCTGAAATATCTGGCATTATTTTATTGAATAAATCTTTGTCCTTGCGTTCGAAGTTAGTTTATTATAGTGTGAAGTTTAACCTATATAAGTATTTAAGACCAATATTTACGAAACAACATGATTAAGGACAAACTTGCGCTCAAGCAGTATATTGAAGCTGATTCCAAAAACTACTCTCTTTTGTTTTGGAGAAAGGTCGGTATCAAACGAGCATTAAGATCAAGGATATGTTCTCCTATAAACGATCAAATATCTGTGTGGGCATATATAAAAACGCTAAGATATACAGAATATTGGATGAATAAGAATGGTATAGGAGCAAAATTGATATCGCTATATTACATGCTAAAACTGAGAAGATTATCAAAAATAACTGGATTTCAGATACCTATTAGAACCGTTGGAAAAGGTTTGACAATATGGCATTGGGGTACCATTATTATTAATGAATCCTCAACAATTGGTGAAAATTGTGTTATGAGACCAGGCATTGTAATAGGTCACAAGAATGAGGGTGGAGGGTGTCCTACAATTGGTAATAACGTTGAAATTAATAGTGGCGTTAGAATAATTGGAGATATTAGTATAGGCGATGATGTCATAATTGCACCAAATGCGGTTGTTACCCATGACATACCTTCCCATAGTATTGTTGCGGGTGTGCCAGCAAAAATTATAAAGGTAAGAAAGAATGAGAAATCCCAATGGGAAAAAGTTAACAATTTATAAAAAAAGGATAATGAAAATAAATCTCAAAAGAAGTACAGATTTACCATGGGGCATTTATATTGCAATTTTTCTCCTTATATATAGTTCAAAGGATTCCTGTTTCTTTGGTGTAAATATAGATTCCAATATAAAGTTTGTAGGCTATGCAATTACATTTGTTA
>NZ_NPJB01000071.1:0-100016 GCF_002251345.1 Prevotella sp. P4-119
AAGGAGTCGTCTACAAGGACTTTGACAATATGATTTTGACACCCTGCACTAAAGGGTGACAAGATATACCAGCTGTGCCAAGGCTACTACCTTTGTGGTGGTGACACCCCGTGATTGCAAATTAACCGATGGTACGGCTGGCGATGGAACCCAGTCTGAGTAAAACTCGAAGAGGAAAGTATCTGATTATCACAGACCTGACGAGGGGCTGTGATGAATAGCCATGCCCCACTATTATGAATTCTTGTGGGTTTTATTACCCTTGCGGGGAAATCCCATTAGGTTTTATAGAGGAAAGGTACGACAATTACGCTGATAAACGATAAATTTATTTGTTTTTTAGATTATGATGATTGCTGCTGCGAGAATGATGATTGCTATGGCGATAATTGCGGTTGGTAGTCACCTTCTGAAAATGGAAATCAGAAAAAAATCCGTGTGCCGTGCTACTCTACTTCGGTGGCAAACATACGGTCGAGGTCTTGTTGGGTGAAGGGACAGGGTTCTTGACGCAGTTTCGCCAAACGGAACTGCTGGCAGGCGTTGAGGACTGACTGCACTTCAAAACACTTGAAAAGCATGTCTTTCAGTTCGTCAAGGCGGAGGGCATCTTCCTCGGAGAACCGACCACAGGTCTTGTAACTCATGTGCTGCTCTGGCAGGAGGTCGTGGTAGTAGTACGACCAGACCAGGAATTTCATACACACATCGGGGGTCATGAGAATCTCTTGCATAGCATCGTATTTTATGGAAAGATTAGCAATTTTTGTGAGATAACAATTGTGACGGATTAGAAATCACAATAGAGCCACCAGGCGCAACTGGTATGGCGCGCGGGAGCGTCGTCATCATGATTTTTAGACACGTCGCACGATGCATCAGGGGAGCTGTTTTCACTGTCGCCAACTTCCCCTCCCCCGAATTGCGCACCGAGATGCTGGGCTGTTAGCTGAAAAAAGGGCGCACATACGTATGCGCACCCTCTTATGTTAATAACTTATGTATTGATTTACAGAATATTACTCTTCTGTAGCAGCTGAGGTCTCCTCAACAGCGGGAGCTTCTTCAACAGCGGGAGTAGCCTCTTCAGCCTTTACCTCCTCAACGGGAGCTGCCTCAGAAACAACCTTTACAGGAATCACAACCTCAACCTCCTTGTGGAAGTGGATGGTAGCAACGTAATCACCTACCATCTTAGCATCGCGCATGGTGATGATCTTGCGATCGATGTCGTGACCCTGCTTCTTGAGTTCATCAGCAACGATGTTAGCATTGACAGAACCATAGAGCTGTCCGGTAGCACTCACCTTAGCAGTGATAGTCAACTCAACACCATTGAGAGCTTCAGCTTTCTTCTCTGCCTCAGCCTTGATAGCTGCGAGCTTGTGAGCCTGCTGCTTGAGGTTCTCAGCGAGAATCTTCTTAGCAGAGGGAGAAGCGATAACGCCCTTACCCTGAGGAATCAGATAGTTGCGGCCGTAGCCAGACTTTACATTTACGATATCGTTCTTATAACCCAGACCGATAATATCTTCTTTCAGTATAATTTCCATATTGTCGTCCTCCTCCTTATTTATTTCATCATATCAGTTACGTAAGGAAGCAGTGCAATCTGGCGAGCACGCTTAACAGCCTGAGCCACGCGGCGCTGATACTTCAGTGAGGTACCAGTGATACGACGGGGCAGGATTTTGCCTTGCTCGTTCAGGAACTTCTTCAGGAACTCGGGATCTTTGTAGTCGATGTACTTGATGCCGCTCTTCTTGAAACGGCAATACTTCTTCTTCTTAGTGTCGATAGAAGGAGCTGTCAAATAACGGATTTCTGATTGTTCTGCCATAACTTAAGCCTCCTCTTTTTTACCGGTTTTGTTGCGACGCTTCTCAGCATATTCGATAGCGTGCTTTTCAAGTTTAACTGTCTGGAAACGGATAACTTTCTCGTCACGACGGAAAGCTGTTTCGAGCTTCTTGATCACATTGGGCTCAGCCTTGAACTCTACCAGGTAGTAGAAACCTGTAGATTTCTTCTGAATGGCGTAAGCCATCTTCTTCATACCCCAGGCCTCTTCGTTCACAACCTCTGCGCCGTTGTCGGCAAGGAGTTTGGTGAATTTAGCGACCGTTTCCTTTGTCTGCTCATCAGACAAAACGGGAGTCAAAATGAAAACGGTTTCGTATTGATTCATACTGTTTAAAATAAAAAATTGTGTTACTTTTGCAAAATTGCGGGTGCAAAGGTACTGATTTTTTTGTTATTTCCGTCATTTATCGGCAATTATTTTGTATCTTTGCACTAATTTTTAACGAATTACAACACAGAAATGCCTTTTCTATGAATAAAAAATTTGCCTCCATAGGAATTTTGCTGATTCTATCTGGCGTGATAACTCTTGCCACGGCATATTTCCTGCACCATACCACCAATGGTTTGCTGACCACAGGACTACTGCTGATTGTGGGGGGCGTCGTCCTTTATGTGGGTGGCATCAAGCATGGCGGACGCTATTGACGGCACACCGCTTTTGCCACCTGCGCAGCAATCTGTTTCATGCCTTTCTGTGAGGGGTGTCCCCATTGTTTGTCGATGCATTCCAATTGGATGTATTTCACCTGATAATGGTCGCAGACGGTCTTCATCGACGTGGTGATCTCGTCGGTCAAGCCATCGTTGATGATGACATAGACCGTGGTGCCGGGATAGCGTTTCTGGATGCCGTCAAGAAGATATGCCATGGCGGGGCGGAACTGATAGAGATCCCGGTTGCTCCAACCGCCGTACTGGTAGTTGCCGATAGGCGATTTCGCCCAACTGTCGTTCGTGCCTCCGAAAACGAAGATGAGGTCTGCGGGCAATAGGTTGTTTAGGCGGGTGACATACGACCGGTCGCTATAGTCTGCCTCATCATAGCCTGTATGACAGATGGTTGCTCCTGAAAACGAATTGTTCTGACTGAGGCGGAAACCGTTGTCGCAGATGAACTGATACCACCAGAGCTGGGTGATATCTTGCACATCGTTGTTTTTTACATCAGACTGTGGGTACCAAACGGCATTGGTATCGGGTTGCACATAGCCTTTGAAGGTGCTGTAGGAATCTCCAAGGATGGCAACGGACGGTTTTGCCTGTGCCATCAGCGACGCTGCGCAACAGAGCATCGCGCCAACGAGTATTATCAGTTGTTTTGTTTTCATTATTATTGTTGTTTATGTCAGCATCTACAATAGCGTTACTGCCCGTTTCGGCAGCCGACAAATAAAAAAGCTCACTGAATATTCTTCAATGAGCTTTGTTTCAGCGGTGCGTACGAGACTCGAACTCGTGACCTCCTGCGTGACAGGCAGGCATTCTAACCAACTGAACTAACGCACCTTTGCTATGCGTTGAAAAGAGTGGCGGTGCGTACGAGACTCGAACTCGTGACCTCCTGCGTGACAGGCAGGCATTCTAACCAACTGAACTAACGCACCAGTCTTTTCTTGTTTAGCGGGTGCAAAGGTAGTGAGAATTTTTGAAACCACCAAACCTTTTTAAAGAAAAGTTATAAAATTCTTTGAAAAAAGCTGGCATCATGGTATTTTTCCCCGTCAAATAACCAATCTTTGAGGGTCCTGCCTGCTATAAAACAGTATTTACGGAAGATTTGCAAGGCGGCTTCGTTGCGCTGGTCGATGATGACATAGAGCTGATGGAGATGCAGGATATGACGGGCATAATCGAGGACCTGTACCACGGCAGCTTCGGCATATCCCCGGCGCTGGTATTGGCGAAGTACCACCAGTCCGAGTTCGGCACGGAGGTGCTGTGGGTCGAAATTGGCAAGGTCGGCAAGTCCCACTACCTGGTGTTCGCTGTTTTCTATGACCAGCCGCACCTGCCGATCGACATAGATATCATTACTGGCATGAACGATGTAGTCGCGGAGTGAATAGCGGGAATACGGCACATTGGAGGTTCCCATGTCCCACAGGGAACGATCGTTCTCGATGGTATAGAGCACTTCAAGGTCTTCGGGTTCCATGGCACGGAGGGTGATAACGGGTAATTGTTTCATGTGAGTAAGTCTTGAGGGGTGATAATGGTTTTGACGCGTGTTCTGACCAGTCGTGAGGGCAGGATGCCTATCATGGCCAACAATGCACGAATCCAGATGGCGAGTTCCACGAGTTTTCTGATGCAGAAATTGGTCTGTGCATGATGTTTCCGATAATAGATGATCATGGCTTTATAGAACACACGGACGTAACTGACGGTGGTCTTGTCGCTGCATCCTCCCTTATAGTGTACGATCTTACAGGGCAGATAGCAGTTGTGCCACCCTGCATCGAGGAGGCGACAGGAGAGGTCGATATCTTCGCCGTACATGAAGAAATCTTCGTCGAGCAGTCCCACCTGGTCGAGTGCCTTCCGGCGCAACATGGCGAAGGCTCCGCTGATCACATCGATCTCCGCCGGTTCTGTCCATGACAGCCAACTCATGTAATAGCGTGCGAAGCGGTGGCTGTTGGGAAAGAGGCGTGCCAGTCCACACATCTTATACAGAGCGACAAGGGCTGTGGGGCGTCCTCGCCGTGATTCCGGTGCGCGTGTTCCGTCAGCATTGAGCATCTGGACTCCTGCTGCTCCCACCTGCGGATGCTGTTCCATGAAATCGACGGTCTGACGGAGTGTATTGGCGCCCACCACGGTATCGGGATTGAGGAGCAGCACATAGGGACTGTGGCTCAACCGTATGCCGATGTTGTTGGCTTTTGCGAAACCTATATTTCCCCCACTCTCCACCACCTGCACCTGCGGGAAATGGGCCTTGAGGTCTTCGACGGTGCCGTCGGACGACTGGTTATCGACGACGATGATTTCTCCGTCAATACCTTTCATCGCCTGTTCTACGCTACGGATACAGGGTCCGAGATACTGGCGTGCATTATAGCTTACGATGACGACAGAGAGTTTTTTCATTCCGTTTCGCTTTTGCTTGTCTCTGCCTCACAGCGTTTTTGCGAGGGATAGACGAATACCATTGCCAACAGTGAGATGATGGCGAGATAGAAATAGGATGCCTTATCGAAGAGTCCGTAACATACCGCATCGATGGCAAATACCGACTGGAGCAGCAACTGGCGTGTCCATGCCCAACGGGCATACTTCTCGGGCAACTTGCGGCGTACGGACTGGCAATACATGAGTCGTAAGGCAAGGGGTACGAATGCGATAGTGAGGCATACTGCTACCATATCGACTACATATTCCACGACAGGATTGGAGATCTCCTGCAGAGTTGCGCAGCAATCGGTGGTGCGCAGCAGTACGGTGATTAGCAGGGTAAGTGTCAGGATGGTCCAGAAGGTCATCATCAGCCAGTGTTGCAGATAGGATATTGTCTTAGCCATTTCGTTTGTTGTTTATTCGTTTGCTATATGCTATATAGATTATTACCGTTTCTTATAGATATAAATAATTTGTAGCGGTCATTTGCCCTCAAACGGCGTGCGGTTGACGATAGACCTTCCGAGGGTCACCTCATCGGTATACTCCAGTTCGTTGCCTACAGACACACCCCGTGCGATGATAGAGATGCTGACATCATAGGGAGCGAGTTTGCGGAAGATATAGAAATTGGTGGTGTCACCTTCCATGGTCGGGCTGAGTGCGAGAATTACCTCCCTGACTCCCCCTTCTTCCACCCGCTTGACCAACGAATCGATTTCAAGGTCGGAGGGTCCAATGCCGTCCATGGGCGAGATGACTCCGCCCAACACATGATACAATCCCTGATACTGCTGAGTGTTTTCCACCGCCATGACATCCTGGATGTTCTCCACGACACAGACCGTAGTGGCATCGCGCCTTGGGTCTGCACAGATGGGGCATCGCTCAGCATCTGAGATGTTGTGACAGGTTTTGCAATAGCAGACATCGTGCTTCAGGCGACTGACGGCCTCCACAAAAGCCTGTACGTCCTGATCTTCTTGTCGCAACAGATGAAGCACGAGGCGAAGTGCTGTCTTACGGCCCACGCCAGGGAGTTTGGAAAACTCCTGCACGGCTCTTTCGAGCAACTGCGACGGATATTGCTGACTGATCATTTCTTTGGTATTATTTTCCCGATTCGTTTATTTCCTCGATTCGTCTTTTATCTCTGAAAGTTCAAGCCACCGCATCGACTTCTCATCGAGTTCGCTTTGAAGCACTGGCAGGCGCTTGCTCTTCTCGGTGAGTTCATCGACAGACAGCGTACCGCTGCATAGGGCATCTTCTATCAGGTGCTGTTCCTCTTCGAGTTGTGCGATTTCCTTTTCGAGTTTCTCAAACTCCAACCGCTCTTTGAAAGTCATTCGCCGCCGGTCATCATGCCGGTAGGACTTGGCAGTCTTTCCCCTCGGTTCCTTGTTATCCTTGACCGTTGCCGCTTCTTCCATGGCGAGCCACTGGCGGTACTGGCTGTAGTTGCCGGGGAAGTCTTTCACCTCGCCCTGTCCCTTGAAAACCAGGAGATGATCGACCACCTTATCCATGAAATAGCGGTCGTGGCTGACGACAATCACGCAACCGGGGAAATCCTGTAGATACTCTTCGAGGATCTGCATGGTCACAATATCGAGATCGTTGGTGGGCTCGTCGAGTACCAGGAAGTTGGGATTCTTCATCAGCACGGTACAGAGGTAGAGTTTGCGTCGCTCGCCACCGCTCAACTTATACACGTAGTTGTGCTGCTGTTCGGGTGTAAACAGGAAATACTGCAAGAGCTGGGACGCTGTCAGGCGCTTTCCGCTACCCAGGTCAACATAATCGGCAATGGCAGCGATGACATCGATGACCTTCATCTGTTCGTCAAACTGCAAGCCTTCCTGCGAGAAATAGCCAAAGCGCACCGTTTCGCCGATGACGATACGTCCTTCGTCAGGTTGCACCTGAGACAGTAGCATTTTGATGAAGGTGGATTTTCCCGTGCCGTTGTTGCCCACAATACCCATCTTCTCGAAGCGTGAGAAGTTATAGTAGAAATCCTTGAGGATGACCACATCGTCAAAGCGCTTGGAGATGTACTGACACTCAAAGATCTTACTGCCGATATATACATTGCTCGCCTTGAGGCGGAGCTGGCGCTCTTCCATGCGCTGCTTAGCCACCTTCTCCAACTCATAGAAAGCCTCTTCGCGGTAGCGTGCCTTATGGCCTCGCGCCTGTGGCATTCTGCGCATCCATTCCAGTTCGGTGCGATAGAGATTGTTGGCACGGGCAATTTCTGCGCGTCTCGCATCAATACGCTCCTGTCGCTTTTCGAGGTAATAGGCGTAGTTGCCACGATAGGTATAGACCGTACGGTCGTCGAGTTCGAGGATGACCGAACAGACGCGGTCCAGGAAGAATCGGTCGTGGGTGACCATGAGCAAGGTGCGGTTGCCTCGCGAGAGGTAGCCTTCGAGCCATTCTATCATCTCCAGGTCGAGATGGTTGGTGGGTTCGTCGAGAATCAGCAGATCGGGTTCGGTGAGCAGCACGTTGGCGAGTGCGACACGTTTCTGCTGTCCGCCACTCAACTGCCGCATGGGTTGGTTGAGGTCGCGAATCTTCAACTGCGTCAACACCTGTTTGGCTTTCAACACCTTATCGGGATCGCCCTGGTGGTTGAAGCAGGCATCGAGCACACTCTCGTCAGGGTCGAAACGTGGAGACTGTTCCAGGAATCCAACCCTCAGGTCGCGACGGAAGACGATGTCGCCGCTGTCGCATCCCTCTTTGCCCGCAAGGACAGCGAGAAGTGTGGATTTTCCCGTACCGTTCTTGGCAACGAGTCCCACGCGTTGTCCTTCG
Source organism: Prevotella sp. P4-119 (assembly GCF_002251345.1). NCBI lineage: Bacteria > Pseudomonadati > Bacteroidota > Bacteroidia > Bacteroidales > Prevotellaceae > Prevotella > Prevotella sp. P4-119. The sequence goes on from NZ_NPJB01000071.1 coordinate 7,816, forward strand.
GCTATGGAGAAACTGATGTTGTCGAACAGCTGAAGTGCTCCAAACGATTTGGAGAGGTTTTGCACATCAACATACGGATTGTCCTTCGCCATACTATCCCTTCAGTTGTTGATTGATACTATCAATATAATCCAGGAGTTCGTCCCTACCCTGCCGACTTTCGGAGGATGTCAGGAACATCGGCGGGAGTTCCTCCCATGTTTCCTGCAACTTCTTCTTATAATTGGCAATATTCTGACTGGCCTTGCCTCCGCTCAACTTATCGGTTTTGGTAAACACGATGGCGAAAGGCACTCCTGACTGTCCGAGCCAATCAATAAACTCCAGGTCTATCGCCTGCGGTTCGTGTCGCGAATCCACCAATACAAAAACATTGACCATCTGCTCCCGTTGCAGAATATATCCTCTGATCATCTGATCGAGTTTTGCCACCTCTTTCTTGGAGCGCTTCGCATAGCCGTAGCCCGGCAGATCGACGAGATACCACTCTTTGTTGATGATGAAATGGTTGATAAGCAAGGTCTTGCCAGGTGTTGCTGAAGTCTTTGCCAACTTGCGTCGGTTGGTCAGCATATTGATCAGGCTCGACTTGCCCACATTGGACCTGCCGATGAAGGCATATTCTGGTTTTGTGTCGTTGGGACACATGCTTACCATTGGTGCGCTCAAACTAAATTCAGCACTTTTTATATCCATGCAATAAAATCTTGTCGGTATGTTATATTACTGAAACCAGCGGATTACACTTCGTAAGGCAACCCGCCAGTCTATACTGGGTTCACAAAGGTAACAGCGGTTTAGTCTTCTTCTGGAGAAATCAACTTATAACCCTTGCCGTGAATGTTGATGATTTCTATCTGCGGATCGTCTTTCAAGTGTTTACGCAACTTGGTGATATAAACGTCCATAGAGCGTGCATTGAAATAGTTGTCGTCAATCCAGATGGTCTTCAATGCGAAATCACGCTGCAGAATCTCGTTGGCATGGCTGCAAAGCAAGCCCAGAAGATCGTTCTCCTTCGTAGTCAGCTTAGACACCTTGTCGCCGATGGTCAAGGTCTGCTTCTGGGTGTCGAACACAAACTTACCGATGCGATAGACCGAGCTCTCCTTGTTTTTCTTGCCACGTACACGGCGCAGGATGGCCTCGATACGTGAAACGAGTTCCTCCATGGAGAAAGGCTTGGTAATATAATCGTCTGCACCGATTTTGAAACCTTGCAGGATGTCCTCTTTGAGGGTCTTTGCAGTAAGGAAGATGATGGGGATCTCTGCGTTGGCACTACGGATTTCCTGTGCCAAAGTAAAACCGTCTTTCTTCGGCATCATGACATCGAGTACACAAATATCGAATTTGGTCTTAAGGAAAGCTTTGTAGCCTACCTCTCCATCGGGGCAGAGTTCTGCCTGGTAACCTTTAGCTGCCAGATACTCACGCAAAAGCATTCCGAGGTTTTCATCGTCTTCGCAAAGAAGAATTTTCAGTTTGTCGTCCATAATCATGAATGTTTAGATGTTATTATTCTATTTTTGTTTATTCTTGTTTATTGTTCGTGGAGCACGGGGAGGGAGATGGTAAACTTAGTACCCTTGCCCAGTTCGCTCTCACATTTGATTTCGCCTTGATGCAGGTCGATGACCTTCTTGACATACGCCAGTCCCAAACCGAAGCCTTTCACATCGTGTTTGTTGCCCGTATGCACGCGGTAGAACTTCTCAAAAACTTTTTTGATATTCTCGCGCTTGATGCCCTGTCCGTTGTCGCGTATGGAGAGGTACAGACGGTCGTTATCGTTCCATGTGCGGATGAAGATATTGATCGGCTCTTCGGGTTTGCGGTATTTCACGGCATTATCCATCAGGTTGGTAATGGCATTCTGGAAATGCAGTTCATCCACATAGATGGCTGAATCCACCGCTTCTATCTCGGTAAATATCTTTCCTCCTGTATGTTCCACTCGCAATGAGAAGGTAGAGGCGATATTCTCAACCATCTCGTTGAGGTCGAGTTCTTTCTTCTTGAACACGATGCTCTTCTTGTCGAACATTGACATCTGCAATACTTTTTCTACCAAAAAACGCAAGCGTTTCGACTCATCGGCAATCACCCCACCGAGATGTTTGGTCATGGCTTCTGTCTTGGTCACGGTATTGTCGTTCATCATCTGCGCAGCCAGTGAGATGGAAGCAATAGGTGTCTTCAACTCATGGGTCATATTGTTGATGAAATCGTTTTTGATTTCAGTATAGCGTTTCTGTCGGAAGATCACCACCACGGTAAAGATAAAGGTGATGAGCAATACGATGGTAAAGATGATGGACGGGATCATGAAGCGCACCGATGAAAAGATGTAGCTGTTCATCTCAGGGAAGTGGATTCTCACCAGGCCCATCTTCGACTGCGGGTCGTTGCGGAAGAGCAACTGCGAATAGTTGTACTCTTCTCCCTCGTCAGTATAGTCAGGACAGCGATATACCTCACGGCCGTCGGTGGTAGAGACGGTGAAATGATAGGGAATATTCACTCCGTTGTTGAGGAGCTCGGCACGGATGTCCTGGTCGAGCATCTTGAAATTCACACGTTCCTTGAGGGATTTGTCGCTGGCGGTATAAAGGATATTATAGACCACCTCGTCCAACAGTGCTTTCTGATAAACATAGCGCTTGCGCACAATCTCCTGCATGGATTTGGCAGCTTCGGAGATGGAACTCTTGTCTTTGCGGATGATCATGCCTTTGGGTACGCTAGCGGGTTTCATCTCAAACGATTTCATCTGGAAGGAAGAATAGACTGTTCCGTCGTCGGTAGCTACCGAGAACTGATGTGAGTGCTTGATGGTTCCGTCCAGTCCATCGACCATCACCGAATCCTGTCGGAATGCCCGGCGCTCTGTCTCGTTGACATCCTTTTCCAAATACCTCAGCGTCTCGTTCATCTCTAAGTTGCGCGAGGCTTGGTAGAGACTTCGGTTGACACTCTCGTCAAACTGCTCCTTCTTCATCTTGATCATCTCTTCTGCATAAGAGAACTGAAGGAAGAGCAGCACCAGGAACGAGAGTCCCATGATAATGGCTATTGCCCAGATTGTGGATTTCTTCATGTCTGCAAAGTTAGCGATATTACAAACATGGGGGTACTTATTCGTTAATTATCTTCGTTAATTTTAACAATATTAACATAAATACCGATTTTTAGTATCACATTTGCAACTAAGCACAATCAGTCCTTAGGTCATCGGTGTGTTTAATCACCTTTTTCCCTAAGGACCGATTGAGATTAAAAGTTCCAACCGAAATCGATTCCGAGTTGGAAGGGGTTACCGCGCTGTGCAAAATACAGCGATTTTCCCGTCGCTTTGCTTTGGAATGCGAAGGTATTGTAATGGGTATTGGTGAGATTGCGAGCCCACAGATTGACATGACAGCATTCCAGTTGCACGCCGATATGAGCCCCCAGCAGCGCATAGACTTGCTGTTGGTAAGTATTCATTTCATCCCAATAGATGCTGCCGAGTCCGTTGAGGTCGGCTCCGAAGATGATGGCCTTAAAATTGTCGTGATGAAGGTCAACACGATAGTCTGCAAGCAATGAGAAGGAATGTTCGGGAACAAAAGGCACGCGTTTGCCGCAATAGTCAACAGCTTCGCCTGTCGCATTATCATTGGTGGTGTAATCTTTGAACTCGGCATGGGTATAGGCATAAGTGGCAGCCCAAGACAAATGGTCGGACAGCGCCTGACCGCGTACTGCCAGTTCGAGTCCACAACTGTAACTGCGTCCTGCATTGACCATTTTTCGTCCATAGCCATAATCGCTGCTAAACACAGAGAGTTGTTGGTTGCGGATCTGCATGTAGTATGCAGCTAAATCAGCCTGAACGGTGTTACCAAAGAGATTGAGGTGGGCACCTGCCTCGTAGTTCCAACTCTCCTCTGGTTTGAAGCGGATGCCTTCGAGCAACGTGGCATATTCCTCATCAGTATGGCTGATATTGACCTCAATATCCTTGCGTGCCTCCATGGCTTGTTGCAAAGCAACGCGCAGATTGTTCTGCACATCGGTCTGAATAATGTCGCTAAAGAGTTGGATATTAAATCCTCCACTACGATAACCTTTTGTCACAGTGGTATATATATTACTTCCGTTAGACCATCGATAGAGCAGTCCGAACTTAGGCAACAGCTGTTGAAACGAGGAATGTTCCTGATTGACAAATGGAGAAACCATCTTGACTTTCGCTGCCGAACCCATGATACTGAAGTCCATGTTGGCCTGTCCGCTCGTATCATAGGAAATACTGTTGCGGCTGTAATTGTATCGCAAACCGACGGTAGCGGTGAGGTGTTCGGCTATTTCAATATTCGACTCATGGAAAATGCCGATATTGGACTGTGGAGTATGGAAAGAACTCGGCACCCACAATCCCATGTTTACACGGACACCTCCTAATCGCTCAATCATGGCGGCAGCAGCCGTTTCGCCCATGCGGTCAGCCAGCGAACGGAAGATCTGTCCGTAAATCATGTTGCCGATTCTACTGCCCATCTGCTGACTGAATGCCTGTCCGAAGGTGTTGGGGGCTGTGGTCTTCAACCATTCATGGGCAAGAAACATACCATTAGTCCAGTGCCAACGGCTCTTATTGGCGCTCTTTATGGTAAACTCCTGACTGAGCGAATTGCTCAACTGACGCTGATCGACCTTGAAGAAGTCGGAAGGCGAATAGTCGGCATCCATCAGCAGACGGTCGCGCAAGAACTGCCAGGAAGTGGTGCTTTGCATGATGAATCCTGCTCCTGAGTATTGGATATGGAGTCCGTTGGTCAACAGATTGCGCTGATAGCAACTTTGCTCGTTCTGACTAGGATCATCTACGCGGTTGTTGTCCAGATGGAGCACGCCATAAGGGTTGGCGTTCTGGCGAACATACTGGTAGTCACTAATGAAATCAATGTTCCAATGCGCTGACGGACGAAGCATCAGGCGGAAACGACCGCCAGCCTCATCCATCTTATCGGCAGAACGGTCGGTCTGCGTGTTACGATAGAATCCGTTTGTGCCTTGATAGAACCCTGCCAACGAGAAAGCTGCTTTGGAGCTTAACTGTTGGGAGTGTGCCACTTCCACATTACGATAGAAGGCGGTTCCCAATCCCAGTTTCAATGCCGTACCCTGATGGCTAAAAGGTGATTTAGAGTAGATTCTTACCAGTCCGCCTTCTGCATTCATTCCATAGAGCGTACCCTGGGGACCACGCAACACGTCAACGCGGTCGGTCTGGTAAAGATGGGTGTTGAACGCTGTTTTGTTGGACAGAGGGATGTTGTCAACATACACACCCATTGACGGACTGTTGACGCGGGAGCCGATGCCACGCACGTAAATAGAGGATGTAAAACGTGAACCATACGCAGGCATGGCAAGCGAAGGAACAAAAGCAGAGACGTCTCGAATATCTCCCATTCCATGGTCAACAAGTTGGTCGCGACCTATTACCGTTGAAGCCAAAGGCTGCTGGCGCAACCGATAGGTATCTTTGGGCTGCGAAACCACAACGACTTCGTCAAGGTCATAAACGCGCGAAGAGTCGGATGGTATATTCAAAGACTCAGCCTTGCTTACTGCAGGCCATAGCAATAAAATAATAAATAACGATTTGTTTCTCATAACGGCTGCAAAGTTACGTTATTTTCTCTGCCTGTCCTATCCACATTTATATGGAAAATTGCATTTTCCGCTTCTGCATTCACTTTCTACAGTGTCGGGCAGAGGCGTTTCCACTCAGATTTCTATGCTATCAAGCAGTTTGGATGCCAACGACAAAGAACTTCGTTTCTTCGGCCAAGTGACAGCTAAGATTTTCCTCAAAAACAGCACATAATTCAAGAAAAAAACGTAACTTTACGCTCAATAACTTCAAACTGGACCGTATTTTTAGTTTCCAACCTATACAATATTCTTAATAAGTTATTGTTTTAAGTTTATTTCGGTTGATGTAATTATATAGACTTCACATCTCCCGTTCAGGATTTCCGTTGCAAAATTACAACATTTATTCAGAACAACGTTTTTATTTTTTTGACGAATTTTTATAAATTACGAAAGTCATCGGAAATTTCTGTGTTTTTTTCCACACATTCCGCCATCATCATATAACTTTCCACCTGTCATTTGGTTTCCTTTCCCCCCTATTACAAGCGGTTTTATTAGTAAATTCGGCTCGATAATCGGAGTCAGAATCGCTTTCACTCAGAAAACAAGAAGAAATTATCATTTTTCTTTGGTTTTTCACTTACTTCTTTGTACCTTTGCAGCCGAAAAGTTGGTTCCGTAGCTCAGTTGGATTAGAGCAACGCCCTTCTAAGGCGTGGGTCTAGGGTTCGAATCCCTACGGAATCACTTCAAAAAAGAGAATCAGCAATGGTTCTCTTTTTTGTATTTAATAGGTAGTAAAAAACATACAAATACAGTACACCTTCTAAGCTGTCAATAAAATCAAACTAAAATTAGAATCATTAAGACGCCACGTAGGCACGTATTGAACATTTACTCAGACAACAATGCTTATGCCAACCTGTTCAAGACAGACTTTGGTTAAAGGCCATGCTTTTCTGGTTAAACCGGCGTATTACCTCAAGTCGCTTTATGGGGTAAGGGGATTTTGTGTTTAAAAAGTTTCTATTATGCAAGGAATATGTACAATAAAAGAATTTTTGTCGTTTTACAAGCAAAATCACACTAAACCCTATTGGTTGCGGATTTGAGAAAGAATATACGGAAAGACTTTCTCTGCTAATTTAAGGAATATTGTTTTTATATATGTATAACAGATGTTTTTGTGCCAATAGCAATATCATTGTCTTCTTTTTATGATCTGTATTAACGGACTGTCATGTGAAAACAACCCTGTTTCACTTCGTATTTGATGTAACACCGGTCTTGTTCACGTATATCGCGAAGCACTTGTGTTAAGACCCATTTCAAAGTATCGTTGCGAACAGGACGCATCACGGGATGATAACGGTTGTAACAAACATCGAACGTAGTGCCGAAAAGATGGCAGCTGCGCTCGGTGGCATTGCCATTACGGCGACGCAATTTATCAACATCTTCCTCACTACGCAATACGCTGGTTACAATCAGTTGATTGATGGGTATTCCCTTGACATAAAGACTATCATAGAAAGCCTGACCTATGTCTTGCAGCAATACTGCCGCACGAGGCACAAGATAAGGCAGGGAACTCCGGAGATGATCTACATGATAATAAGGACTTGAGGCAATATAAACCAACTCCTTTTTACGTGCTTCCGCATCAGCACGATTGGCAACAGGACGAACACCCAGGCGCTCAGCAGCGGCAAGTTGCACTTGCTGGCTATCGGGAAAGGTCGTCTTGTAAGGAGGCACATAACCAATCTTGTGAGGTTTTTCTCCTATCTCCGCCACGACAGCCGGAACATTCTGAACAGTATCTGTCACGACAGCCTCGTTGGTTTCAGTAGAATCACAACAGCCCAACAAAGGCTCTTTAATCACGGCCAATGCCACTACAACGGCATAGAAGACGGTGACATATTTTCTTTTTGATATTTTCATTTTTATGAGTTACCGTTTCTAAAACAAACTCCCAATTTGATAGACTAACATGCTGACAATCCATGCTATTGCCGTGGTGTAGAAGGCAGAGAAAGCAGCCCAAGACCACGATCCTGTTTCGTTGCGTATGGCAATGACCGTAGCTATACAGGGGAAATACAATAATACAAACAGCAGATAGCTGAAGGCAGCAAGCGGTGTGATGCCATCGGCAAGCATCTGATAGCGCAAGCGGCTATATTTGGCAGTATCGTCGCTGAACGAGTCATCATCGCCAAACGAGTCGTCGCCACTGTAAATAACACCTATTGTAGAAGCCACGATTTCCTTTGCACCCACACCGGCAATGAGGCTGACATCGAGTTTCCAGTTGAAACCTTGCAGCTCGAAAACCGGTTCTACGGCCTTACCTATACTGCCAATATAGGATTGCTCCTTTTGTTGGACAGGTGATAATGATTCATCGTGGGGGAAATAACCTAACGCCCAGACGACGATGGAAGCCACGAGAATGATACCACCCATCTTCTTGAGATACTCTTTACCTTTCTCCCACGTATGTCTGCCAATGGCTTTGGGAGTTGGCCAGCGGTAAGGAGGCAATTCCATCACAAAAGGAGTATCTTCGCCCTTGACAACAAATGACGAGAACACCTTGCTGACTATGATTGCCACAATCACACCAATGACATACAGCATGATCATCACCCATGAACGGTATTGGGCAGCAAAAAACGTTCCTATGATCATAATATAAATAGGTAGGCGCGCCGAGCACGACATGAAAGGCAAGATAAGCATCGTGATAAGACGAGAGCGCCGACTCTCTATGGTGCGCGTAGCCATGATGGCAGGAACATTACAACCAAATCCCATGATAAGAGGGATGAACGATTTACCATGCAGCCCCATCTTATGCATCAACTTATCCATAATAAAAGCTGCACGTGCCATATAGCCGCTATCTTCCATCAGCGAGATGAAAAAATAGAGAATCAATATCTGAGGCAAGAAAACAATAACTGCTCCTACTCCACCAATCACGCCATCAACAAGCATGGAACGCAAGGGACCTTCGGGCATCAGCGCAGAAGCCTGTTCGCCCAACCATGAAACGGCAGACTCTATCCAGTCCATCGGATACTGGCCCAACGAGAAAGTGGTCTGGAACATCACATAGAGAATCAAAAAGAAGATGGGAAAGCCCAGATATTTATTGGAAAGCACATCATCTATAAAATGCGTCATGCGGTAAGTATCTTCCTTGGTGCCTTGCCGAAAGCCCGCTTCTGTCAGAGCGCCATGAATAAAGCCATACTTCGCATCCATAATGGCAGTTTCAGAGTCAGTCTTTTTCTCCTCTTTCACACGAAGTTCTGCTGCGTCACGCGCTGCCATAATCTCTTTGGCATTCTCCATCTTCGCCACATAAGCCTCTGCCCGGTCATCATGCTCAAGAAGTTTGATGGCCATATAGCGAGTTGAAAAAAGCGTGCGAACCACCTCGTTGCGCTTCAGGTACTGTTGGATATGGGCAATACCGGACTCTATCTCGTGACCATGGTTGATGTGAATATGGCGAACAGACGCGTTGCAGTCTTCAAATACGCTGATGACCTCACGAAACAGCTCCTGGACTCCCCGACCCGATTTGAATGACGTACAAACAAAAGGCACACCAAAAAGCGTTGACAGCGTTTGAGTGTCTAACGTGTCTCCTCGGCGTTCAAACTCATCATACATATTGAGTGCGCAAACCATTCTGACGTTCATGTCAACAAGTTGAGTGGTCAGATAAAGATTACGCTCGAGATTGGAAGAGTCTATCACGTTGATGACAACATCGGGATGACGTTTCATCAGATGCTCACGCACGTAGAGTTCCTCCGGACTGTAACAGGAGAGCGAATAGGTGCCGGGAAGATCCGTAAGATTAAAGACAAACCCGTCGCACGTCGCACGAGCCTCGCTGGCATCAACCGTCACACCACTGTAATTACCCACATGCCCGTGAGCACCACTGGCGAAATTGAAAAGCGACGTCTTACCACAGTTCGGATTACCTATCAGAGCCACATTGATGGTATTGCCAACATGTGCTGGCAAAGATTGGTCGCAAGTGTCTTGAACTGTATCTGTCATGGTTTCATGATTCACAACGGGTTGCTGATGGGATGGATCAGTATCCACCACAATCATCTCAGCCTCTTGCCTACGCAGACTGATTTCATAGCCCATTACCTTATATTTGACAGGGTCCTGCAATGGTGCATTAAGCAAAACCTCTACATCTTTTCCTCTGACAAATCCCATCTCTACGATGCGTTTTCGGAAGCTGCCATGGCCTTGTACCGTCACTATCGTGGCATGTTGCCCCGTTTTCAGGTCGGATAGTTTCATTTGCTATACTTTAAAAATACGAGTGCAAAATTAGTAAATTATCTGCAAAAAAGGCAAAAACCATACTATAAATCATCAAAAATAGGTATTCCTAAACGAAATGGATTCTAAAGTTTTTACAAGGGAATAGATACCAAACTCATAAATACATGTCGTGGGGATAGTCCACGACAGGAAAAACCTCGAAGTCATCCCGAAGACATCCCGAAGCCGAGAACGAGTCATCAACTCCTATTCTTTTCAACTTATGAATGAGAAACAAGCACTTTTTTCTCCGCAAACCTTTACGCAGAAAAATGGGACATAAATAAATATTTTTTTTGCAGTTTCGCAATTAGTTCGTAACTTTGCCCTACATTTAAAAACAATCTATAAAATATTTAGAAATGAAACCATTAAACAAACATTTCGCACCTAAGAGTGTGATGCCTGAAAAGGTGATTCAGTTTGGTGAAGGAAACTTCCTTCGTGCTTTTGTTGATTGGATTATCTGGAACATGGACCAGAAAACCGATTTCAATGGTAGCGTAGTTGTAGTACAGCCTATAGAAAGAGGTATGGCAGACTGGCTTAACGGACAAGACTGTCTTTACCACGTCAATCTTCAGGGTCGTGAAAACGGAAAGCCCGTCAATACGCTTGAGCGAATCGATGTGATCAGTCGCGCTTTGAATCCTTATTCACAGAACGATGCATTCATGGCATTGGCAGACCAGCCTGAGATGCGTTTCGTCATTAGCAACACCACAGAAGCCGGTATTGCTTTTGACCCTGCTTGCAAGTTGGATGATAAACCTGCATCTTCATATCCTGGCAAACTCGTACAGTTGCTTTATCGCCGTTATCAGACTTTCAACGGAGATCCCACTAAAGGACTTATCATCTTCCCTTGTGAATTGATTTTCCTCAACGGACACGTACTGAAGGATTGCATCTATAAATACATCGAACTGTGGCAGTTGGGTGATGCTTTCAAGAAATGGTTTGAAGAAGCTTGTGGCGTTTATGCCACTCTCGTGGATCGTATCGTTCCAGGATTCCCACGCAAGGAAATTGCTGAGATTCAGGAAAAGATTTCTTACCGCGACAACCTTGTTGTACAGGCAGAGACATTCCACCTCTGGGTGATTGAAGCTCCTAAGGAAGTAGCTAATGAGTTCCCCGCAGACAAAGCTGGTCTCCATGTGCTCTTCGTTCCTTCGGAGGAACCTTACCACAAGCGCAAGGTGACATTGCTCAACGGCCCACACACCGTACTCTCTCCTGTGGCATACCTCAGCGGCGTTAATATTGTACGCGATGCTTGCAACCATGAGGTCATCGGTAAATACATCCACAAAGTGCAGTTTGACGAACTGATGCAAACACTCGATTTGCCTATTGAAGAGCTTGAGAAGTTTGCAAGCGATGTTTTGGAGCGTTTCGACAATCCATACGTTGACCATCAGGTGACCAGCATCATGCTCAACTCATTCCCCAAATTCTGTGCACGCGATCTGCCCGGAGTAAAGACCTATCTCGAGCGCAAGGGCGAACTGCCTAAGGGATTGGTATTCGGTTTGGCTGCCATCATCACCTACTACAAAGGTGGCAAGCGTGCTGACGGTGCAGAAATCGTTCCTAACGACGACCAGAAGATTATGGATTTGCTCAAGGATCTGTGGGCAACTGGTGACACCCAGAAGGTTGCAGACGGAGTACTCGGTGCCGAGTTCATCTGGGGAGAAGACCTCAACAAGATCAGCAATCTCAACGGAATGGTTAAACTCTTCCTTGACCTGATTCAAGACAAGGGTATGCTCGAGGCTGTTAAAACTATTCTTTAAGACATAAGGAATTCTCAAAGGAAAAAAGATATGTTTTCATAACTAAAAGGCTACACCTGTTTGGGTGTAGCCTTTTCTTATTCGGAAAATTTTTATAGCACGCTTATCGCCTTGAAAGAATAACGTAGATGACAACAGGTGCTCCTATCAAGGGCGTAATGGCATTAAGAGGTATTATCCCACCCTCACCAGGTAATACCGTCAATATATTGCAAAGCAAAGCCACAGCACTTCCTGTCAGTATTGTAGCAGGAAGAAGGACCCGATGATTGTCTGTTCCCAACACCAATCTCGCAATATGCGGTACTGCCAAACCGATAAATGCCACGGGACCGCAAAAAGCCGTGATTACAGCAGTAAGGACACCTGTTACCAGCAACAGCCAGTTGCGTACACGTATAATGTTTACGCCAAGGTTTTCAGCATAGCGATCTCCCAAGACCAAGGCATTGAGAGGCTTGACAAGAGCTAAAGAAACAGCCAAGGTTATCAAAGTTATCACACTAAAAGTAGGAAGCATTTTCAGCGAAACACCTCCAAAAGATCCCATTCCCCATACCATATACGATTTCACCCCTTCATCTGTTGCAAAAAAATTGAGCAAGGAAATGGCAGAACCAGCCATATATCCTATCATTATGCCAACAATCAGCAACATCACATGACTTCGCACCAATGTAGAAAAGAAAAAGATCAACGCCATGACACCCATAGCTCCTGCAAATGCAGCAAGAAGAACAGCCATGAAACCGCCAATGCTGACAGTTCCAGCCGAAACGCTTCCACCGAAAAACAACATCACCAAGGCTACACCAAGGCCTGCACCACTATTAACACCAAAAATGCTGGGACCTGCCAACGGATTACGAAACGCCGTTTGCAAGATAAGTCCGCAAACAGCTAAAGAAGCACCACAAAGCATGGCAGTAACAGCCTGAGGAAGGCGCGATTCAATCACGATATACTGCCAACTGGGCTTGACGGACTCTTCTCCAATCAGAATGCGAAATGTTTCGCTCACAGGAATCGAGACAGAACCAATCAATAGGCTCACCACAAAAAACAAGAGCACCATGATGCCAAGCATGATGCATGAAATGTAGCCTTTGTTCATTTTGTATTTTCGAAATAGCGTAAGTGTTTTGATTGGATCAAATTCGGATGAAGTATCTGGATGATGTCAGAAAGCAATAGATCAGGACGAAATGGAGTTTCTTCATAAAAAGATGTCTTCTCTACATTACATCCATAAACTTCATTCTGACGAAATGCTTTCAGCATCTTATAACCGTCGCGCTCCCCTAAGAGATCTGCCTTCGTATAGGTATGGTCACTACTATAACGGAACAGCCAGACGTCAGCTTCGCCAGCTCGTTCTAAAACATTCTCAAAGGGCAGAGCCAGACTTCCTCCATGGGTATCGTTCTCCCAAGGGTAGTCACCACCCGCATCTTTAACCATCTGCCCAATGGTGCTGCGTCCACCGGGAACATGCCATACAGAACCTGTCATCTTGTCGAAAAGCACAGTACGGCGATGTCCTCCATGACGAGCCTTTGAAGCTTGTTGTTGAAGCATGTGGTAACAGCTATCTACACAAGCGAAAAGGCTGTCTGCCTCCTGTTCACGTCCAAGAAGCAATCCATAGAATCGCATCCATTCTGCACGTGCCAACGGAGAGTTTTCCATATACTCTGCACATTCTACAATAGGAATATTGATTTCCTCAACCTTTCCATAGCCACCGCTGTTTTCAAAAGGAGAAAGCATGATTATATCGGGCTTCACATCCATAATCTTCTCTACCATGGGTTGCATTCCACTACCGCAATCTGCTATTTTACCAGCTTTTACCCCTTGTTGGACAAATGGCAGTTTGATATATTTCAAATCAGCAACAGCCACTATCTTGTCCTGTGCTCCAAGCATACCGAGTAAAGAACAATGAACTGTGGTAAATACAGCAGAATGCTCTACGGGGGTACGGATAATGGTAGCCTGTGCAGGCAGTAATGCTTGATCTGGTAACTGTTCGTCTTTCGGAACCAATACATAGGCATGAAGAGTCTTCCCGGATTTCCAAGGATTACGGATTTGAGCCATCGTATATCCCTCATGACGCACAATAGTCAACAAAGAGGAATATTTTAAATGAAGCGTGTCGCCACCATCCTGCACTTCGGCCATTCGGCCTCCGCAGGATGACAGCAACACGGTCATCATTCCAAACAGGATGAACTGACGCATCTCTGTCTATTTAATATTTGATCACATTAGTGGTAACGTTGAAAGCAAAAGCGCAAGGACCTACACCTGCAGTAGCGCCCCACACTTTAGCATTCTTTGAAGCGGATACAAAAACGCCCTGTTGTGAATATTCAACGTTGAACATGAAGATCTTGCTATTTGCCTTATAATCAGTTTTGCCAGTATCAGCATTCTTCACGTTAGAAGCAATGAACACGGTACCGACAACCGGATCAACACCAATACATGCAGGGATAATCTCGTTATTAGTATCTGTGTAGAAAGTAGATGTTCCCTGGCTTAAAAGATTATAGACCTGATAAGTAGTCTTGACTGGTTTATAAGAAGCGTCGAACTCAGTATAATAACCAAAGATATTGCTACCAATGCAATCCATGTCGTTGGCATCCATCAGACGTGTCACCTCGTTATTTTTGGCAGAAATCTTATATACACCAGACTTCTTATCGCCATAGTTTCCAAAATCAAGTACATACATATCGCCAGCAGCAGTCAAGACAATCTTCTGTGGATTGACAATATTATCATTCTTAATCAGACTTCCAGAACCTGTAGTCAGGTCGATAATAGAAATAGAAGGTTTGGTACATGCTGCATAATCAGAATTGCAGACATACAGTTTTTTATCTGCCACGCTGATGCCCTCTGGGAAAGAACCAGCCTCATAGATACCTTGTCGAGTGAATGTTGTGGTGTCAATTGCAACTACATATCCATTACCTTTAGTTGTAGCGTTCCAATTCTCATCATACGAAGATTCAGACTTGCCGTAGAATGAAATATACACCTTGTCGCCTGAAGCTGTAAGGTGACGAGGTTTGAGACAACCCTCACCAAAAGTCACATTGGTCTTGATCTGTCTGAGAGACTTCAAGGTCTTGGCATCAACCACTTCAAGAGTATTCTCACCAGTTACGGCAATATACATCTTACTACCATAAACCAAAGCATCATTAGGAGTACCACCTAAGGAACGACCATTCTGTGCTTGGAACTGCTTGTTGGCAACCTGATTAGAGGTATAATCGAGGTATGAAACGCTACCGTCGATGTTGCCGCTCATGTTTCCACTACATAGAAGGAATGCACCTTTTGTTACAGGAACAATGTATTCATGCTGTTCATTGTCGTTGTCATCACAGGCGGTAAACATAGCTGCTCCCATGAGCAGTACTGCCATACTTAATAAATGTTTTTTCATTTTGAATAAATAATTTAATTATAATTTGTAATTGATTGATATCATCCAACTTCTGCCGGGCATCGGATAATGAGCCACGATACAGTATTGTTTATTAAAGAGATTTTTAATATCTCCACGAATTTCTACATGATGGTTTCCAAAATGGATTTGTTTATATGCTGTCAAGCCAAAATCAACATAGCCTTCTATCATTGTTGAAGGATAATGCTCGTTGTTAGGCCAACGGCTACTCATACCTGTCGCATGCAGTATTAAGTTTATCCAAGGATTCTCATAAGCAACAGAACCACTTGCTGTATGTTGAGGCATATAGGCAATCTGCTTATTGTAGTTGGGCGACTCAGGATTAGTTCGGTTTTGCACCTTTTGCAAACTATAACTTCCAGAGAGCATCAACCTATGAGCTTTATTGAACTGGTGTTCAACCTGCATTGTTGCGTCGATGCCTATACTGCGCACGTTACCGACATTGATACACGTCCAAACAAACATATTATATGGTACTGCTACTATCATGTCTTTCACCTTATTGATATAACTGTCAAACATAAGCGTTGCAGTAGTGTAACGTGAGAGATGAGGTGAGTATGTCACACCTATATTCCACTGGTCAGTTAATTCGGGATTCAATTCGGTACTGCCATAATGATAGTAGTAACTCTCATTAAAGGTGGGAGAACGAAAAATATTTTTGTAACTGGCACGCAGAAAGAGTTCCTCATCTTCAAGCAGTTTGTATGACAACGACAGCGATGGTGAGAGACGACGCATATTTCGTGCAGAATTTATTTGCACATCGGTACGATCTGTCTGTTCGACGTTCTTCTGCCGGTTGATAAAAAGCGAATGCAACAGTTTTCCCGTCATGACCCAACGACCAGTTTGATATTTTACAGTAACGGACTGAAGAATACTATGGCGAAACGGATGTCCAATAATGGCGCGCCATGAACTGCCATTCAGATTGTTAAAAGAATAATCTGCAGAATAATCCATTGCCCAATGTTTCGTTGGGACAAACAGCAGGGCAGCAGAAGCATAATATTCCCGTTGCCAATAACTTGCATCGTTAACAGCGCCAGGCATTAGTTTGTCGCGATAGATAGATTCGTACCAATTTACTTTGGCAATGGTTTTCAACGCCCACGTATCTCCCCAACGTTTTTGGTACCCCGCCTGTACAAAGAAGTTGCGGTCATGAAGAGTCTCCCCACTTACGTTAGTATAATAATGGACGATACCAGGCAACTGACGTGAATTGTCATAATAGTAAATCTTACCTGTCAATCGATTTGTTGCATGAGGTTGCCATGAAAAGTTTAACTCGCCATGTCCGCTACTCATGAGACTGTTAGTACGACGATCTTTCGTCACAGTCTTTACATTTTTAATCTCATAAGGATAATCATTCTCGGCATAAATATATTCAGCTACAGCAGACACGGCAAAGGCCTTAGAAAAACTCTGTTCATATCGCAAATAGGGACTAACATATCCGAATGACCCCATCTTCAACTGAGAAGTTAAATGCGGTTTTCTTTCATCAGAAGGTAAAGGCAATGTCTGTATGTTGAGAACTGCTGATGATGCCGCCTGACGTGCAGGAATGAAAATATCATCATTATCACCAATTACCAACAATAACTTGGCGACATTATCAAGCGAATAACGAGAAAGGTCTATTTCGCCGCTCTGGCAATCACTAAGCATAACACCGTCATAACTTACACCGGTATGCTTTGCTCCAAAACCACGCACAGCCACGGTCTTCATGCCTCCTGCACCGCCATAGTCGCGTAGCGTAACGCCCGACATTCGATGAAGTGCGTCTGCCATATCTGTTACTCCCATAGTAAGCATGTCTTTTCGGTCCATCATTTGCAAAGGTGCTGTACTTGTGAGCATTCGCTTGCGCTGACTCTTAGTCACAGTCACTTCTTTCAATTGATGAACACGGCTTGTTATGGTGTCTGTCTGCGCCATTGCGCTTACAGAGACAAGCATTGCAATTATCGACAAATTGAATTTCTTCATATTTATAAACATCTCATCGCCTAGCCCAAGAGTACGATGAAAAATTTTGTTTTTGCTTGGAATTGGTATTCTGACTTGTCAACCTGATCGCGAACGCCTTCCCGGTAACAAACCAGTGACTTTGTTGTTCACGTCGATATAGGGTTGTTTACAGCTGCCGGACAGTCGAGGATTTTCACCTCATTCCCTTCTATTCTCAATGCGTTTGCAAAATTACGAATTTGTAAGCGAAAAACAAAGAAGAATTATGTTTTTCTTTCTTTTGCCACAAATGCGACATCTGCTTTATCTGTCAGTTAAAGCTAATCAGACGTAGTAAGAATGTGATAAATGCGTTCCATGTCAACATGTTGTCTAACATGATCTGCCAACAAATCATATTGTTGGTTTTTATAGGTTTCATAGTCAAAGACAGACTGCTCTTGAGCATCTTTCAGATATGGTGACAATAAAACATCAACAATAGGTGCATTATCAAGTATTCCATGAATGTAGGTGCCCATGCAGCGATCATCAACGAAACATCCATCAGTTGTTTGGTTATTAAAAAGATTCATCGACTGAGCATTGTCATCAAGTGTTGTCGTTCCCATGTGAATTTCATAACCGCGAAGCTTGACATTCTCATCTTTTACCAGCGTAGGACATTGGAATGTAACTTGTCGAGTAGTTTTTTCACCACCAATAACTGTCACGACAGGCAAAAGTCCCAACCCTGGCAATCGCTCGATTTCACCCTCGACATGATTCGGGTCTCGTACTTCCTTTCCCAAGATCTGATAGCCGCCACATATGCCTAGCACCGTAACGCCACGTTTTCGTGCTTCTACAACAGCTTTTGCCATTCCATTCTGACGTAACAGACAAAGATCATCTATCGTAGATTTGGATCCAGGAACGATGATGATATTTGCATCTTCAAGATCAGCAGGATTGTTGGTATAATAAAGATGCAGTCGTGAATCTTGTTCTAATGCATCAAAGTCTGTAAAATTGCTCATGTGGCGCAACAATACTACTGCAACATTTACCTTGCCTTTTACAGCCTGTCTCGACTTAACCTGCAGCGAGACACTATCCTCTTCTTCAATATGAATATCATGAAAATAAGGCAGGATACCGAGAACTGGTATTCCACATAGTTGCTCTATCATTTTCGCGCCTGATTCGAAGAGACTGATGTCTCCACGGAATTTATTGATAATAATACCTTTAATGTGACTTCGTTCTTCAGGTGTCATCAACATAATACTGCCATAAATACTAGCAAAAACGCCACCGCGGTCAATATCTGCAACAAGAATTACATTTGCATGGGCATAAAGAGCCATAGGCATATTGACAATATCTACCTCGCGCAAATTGATTTCAGAAACACTTCCTGCCCCTTCCATCACAATAGGATTGAAACGGGATGCCAAACGATTAAATGCTTCATGAGCAACATTACGAAAGCGATCTCGTCCTTCCTTTCGAAAATAGCTTCCAGCAGACTGATTGCTGTCAGGACGTCCCAACAAGACTACTTGCGATGTATGGTCAGACTGCGGTTTCAGCAAGATGGGATTCATATCGGCCTCACAAGGGATTCCTGCCGCTTCAGCTTGTACAGCCTGAGCGCGTCCTAATTCTAATCCATCGGGAGTGGCATACGAGTTGAGCGACATGTTTTGTGCTTTAAATGGAGCTGGGCGATATCCGTCTTGCCGAAATATTCTACAAAACGCAGCAGCTACAACACTCTTTCCAACATCACTTCCTGTTCCCACAAACATTAGTGGATTAAGTTTTTTCCTATGATTCGATTGTGAACTTATAGCCATTTGATAAATATTATAGTTTACATCTCAAAAACAAAGAAATATCAATTTTTTCTGTACTCAAAACAAAATCGATGCACATACAATTACCATCATAACTATCTCGACTCTTTGGTTAACACCAATGGCAATGATCATATCTTTCGTACTTAGTTGGCGATCACAGTCTCCGATATATGGTTTATAAAAACGTTGACCAAAATAATCATGAGGTCCACCAAAACGACAATCAAGAATAGATGCTAATGCAGCTTCTGGATAGCCGCTATTAGGACTTGCATGCATTCTGCCATATTTTGCTACAAAACGTAACCTGCTCCACCAACGATAAAAACTTGAAGTCAATATCATCATCAATGCTGTCAATCGAGCTGGTATGTAGTTGGCTACATCATCAATGCGTGCTGCCCAAGTTCCAAAACGAAGATAGCGTTCATTATGGTAACCTATCATAGAATCGAGAGTATTGACCATTTTATATGCCATCATTCCCGGCACGCCCAGTAGTACCAACCAAAAGAGTGGCGCCACGACACCATCGCTTAGGTTTTCTGACATGGTTTCTAATGCTGCCGAACGTACCTCCTGAGCTGTAAGATTGGCTGTGTCTCGCCCTACTATGCGAGCTACACGCTCACGTCCTTTGTGTAATGAAATATCAAGAGCGTAGAAAACTTGTCTAACTTCACGAATCAGTGTTGTTCCTGCCAAACAGTAGAACACAAGTATGGTTGTCACGGTCATCCATAGATAAACAGACACATCCAACGCTATTTTCAAAAGGTAATCGGTCAAGACAAAAGTCATTATAATAAGCACAACAGCCATTATCGCTCCCTTTGTCCGTTTCCAATGGCCTTTGTTTAATATTGTTTCGCACTTATGTATGATTTTACCAAACAGCACAACAGGATGCGGTAACCACACCGGGTCACCTAATATCTTATCCAACAGCCAAGCTACAAGAATTGGCAAAATGGAAATGGCCAAGATTGAACGCATTTGCTATTCTTAGTATTATAAATCAAGAAGCGTCTGTACAATACGCTCTGCCGAACGTCCATCCCAACGGTCAGGCAAATCACCATGTTTCCAATTGCCAGCCATCAGTAATTTCAAGGCATCATGCAATTTTTGGCAATCCTCACCTACTAACACATTAGTACCTACATTCACCGTTTCAATATGTTCTGTATAACTATTAAGAGTGATACATGGTACATGATTGAATGTGGCTTCTTCTGCCACATTACCAGAATCCGTTATCACACCTTTAGCATGTGCAGCAAGGTAACCAAATTCCAAATACGACAATGTTGGAACAAGGGTTATAGGTAGCGACATTTTTTCCACAGCTTCTCTTGCTACTCCACGTAATGGCGCAATAATTTCACATCCAGTGCACACATCGATTATAGTAGCAAGGAGGTGTTGGAGTTTATCTGTATCTGCCAAGAGTACTTTGCGATTAAGAGTCAAGACAATATACTGACCGTCTGACACATTTTCAAGACATTGAGGTCTCGTCCATCTGTCATGATTAGCACGCAATGAGTCCATCAGGATATTGCCAACCATGTAAATTTTTTGCATATCAGCACCTTCACGAGTAACAATACTATTATTACTAACACCTGCCGTAAACAACAAATCACTCAATCCATCAATGACCAAGCGATTGATTTCCTTCGGCATATTGATATCAAAGGAACGAGTACCAGCAACAAGATGAGCCAATTTTACACCTCGTTTCTTTGTTACTATGGCAGCTGCCATGGTAGAAGCAAGGTCATCAACGACGATAACAATATCTGTAGAATGATGATTAAGATAATTTTCAAACTCAGCCATCACTCTTCCTGTCAGTTCATTAAGATTTTCACAATCAACACCGAGATAAATATCTGGTTTTGGCATCTGAAGATCATCAAACAATGATGCTTCAAGGGTAGGATCATCTTGACGTCCTGCATATACCAACTGATAGGCAATACCTTCTGTCTTAATGATGGCCCTGACAATTGGAGCGACCTTTACAAAGTTCGGTCTTGCTCCTGTAAAAACACATACGTTCTGCATAAGTTTTTTTTCTATTTCGACTGCGAATTTACTATATTTTGCACTAATTACAAAGAGTTTTTCACTTTTTCTTCTATGTTATTCGCACTTTGAATCAAAAGACGTTGCTCAATTCAGTAGAAATTAGTAAATTTGCCTTCAAAATAAACTTAGTGTACGATTTACAACAAGACTCTTCAACAAATTGTTATGAAAGTTCTACTCATTAATGGAAGTCCACGAAAGGAAGGTAATACTTATACTGCCTTAACGGAGATATCAAAACAACTTAGTATCCACGGAATAAAAAGTACCATCCTATGGATTGGTAAGAAACCTGTTCGCGGTTGCATCGCCTGCAATAAATGCAAAGAGAACGGCAACGGACAATGTGTGTTTTCTGATGACATAACAAACTCCGTCATCGAAAGCATGTCTCATTGCGATGGAGTCATCATAGGCTCTCCCGTCTATTACGGTCAACCATCAGGTCAGTTACTTTGCCTTCAACAGCGTATGCTTTATGCAGGAGGGGCATACTTCATTGGAAAGCCAGCAGCTGCCGTAGCAGTTTGTCGTCGTGGCGGTGCTTCTGCAGTATATCAAACATTACTCATGCCTTTCCAAATGATGAACATGCCGATTGTGACTTCCCAATATTGGAATCTGGCTTATGGAAGAGTCGAGGGCGAAGCCGCACAAGATATTGAAGGTATGCAAACCATGCGTACATTGGCCAACAACATGGCATGGATGTTAAAAAAACTAAACAGCAATAATTCTTCAGACCTTCCAGAACGCGAAGCATGGACACCCATGAATTTTATTAGATAATACTATGTCAGAAATAAATCTGAGTCATATTTACCAAACCGTCTGTAATGCACCTGGTGGAAATGGATTTCGAGTAGAGCACATACCCGAACTCTTTGCCACAAGTGACATTGACGATTGTATGGCACATGTCCACTCATTCTATGAAATTCTATGGTTTCAGGATGGTGAAGGAATACACACGGTGGACTTCGTTGATTACAAGGTTGTTCCAGGCACCATATTTTTTCTGTCTCCTGGACAGATTCACCATTTCGATTGTAAAGACAACTATCGGGGTGTTGCTATAAAAATGTGTACTGATTTGATAAAAGTCTCAAATTCTTCCACCAATATCAGTCGTTTATTCCTTGAATACAACGCGTTTCATACCTACGAAGGAACACCATATTATATTATAGACGAGCCAACATCAAAGTTACTTCAACCGTTAATACACGAAATGGAGTTAGAAGCGGAGAGAAATGGTGAATTGGGTAATATAGAAATCTTAAAATCACTACTAACCATCTTTCTTGCAAAAATAGAACGATACGGCAAACATGAGACAGAACTAACTGTTGATTATCGTAAACCTTCCCACCTACTTTTTATCCGTTTCAGACAGTTACTTGAACAGGAATACAAACAACTGCATACTGTTCAAGAATATGCTAATCGTTTAAATGTGTCCGTCCGTTCACTCAGCAATAGCGTCAACGAGTGTTCTGGAAAATCTCCATTGATTTTCATTAATAACCGCATCATATTGGAGGCCAAACGTCTTGTTCTTTATTCTGACTTGATGATTAAAGAAATTGCTTACATGTTAGGGTATGACGATCCTTCATATTTTGTAAAACACTTCAAGCGCCATACTGGTTATCTACCTTCAGAATTCAGAGAGATGGAACGTTATAAGAAATAAGAGAGTCACAGTACATGTCATAGATCATTGAATTCAAATTAAATAATATAAATATGAACCTAAAAGAAACATTCAACACACATTTTCCGTTGGCTATTTTGGCTGGTATCTGCATTGCAATTGGTGGAACAGTCAATCTCAAAGTAGGAGGAATAGCTGGTGCAGTACTCTTCGCTTTTGGCTTAACAACCGTAGTGTATTATGGATTGAAATTATACACAGGAACTGCAGGTTTTATACGCCGACATGGCGACTGGTCGATGCTCGTTATAGTACTCATCGGAAACATTATTGGTTGTCTGTTAACTGCCCTTGCCATCAGATATGCTCATCCTGATTGTATAGACAAAGCAGGAGATATATTGACAGGGCGTATTACCAAAGGTCCATTTGCATGCGGCTTGTTGGCCATCGGATGTGGTTTTATTATGACGACTGCTGTTCAATTTGCACGACAGGGTAAAATGTTAGCACTCTTACTCGGTGTGCCAGTTTTCATTCTCTGTGGATTCACCCATAGTATTGCCGATGCATTTTATTTTCTTGCCGCACCTTGGGATGTGGTTTGTCAACCTATCGTTGCGTTGATTTATGTCTCTGAGGTTATTGGCAACTTTATCGGTTGCAATCTCTATCGATGGATGACACCGGAGCAAGTAAGGGTAAAATAACTATCAAATCAACAAGTGAATAGAAAATAATAAGATAAATAGAATGAAACACATCGGTATATACACGATAATTGCTATTGCAATGTTTTCAGCTTGTCAAGAGACCTTAGAGCAACGTTGCCAGCGCGAAGCCCAAGCATATACAGAGAAAAACTGTCCTGCACTTATTGCCAAAGACGTAACAATAGACAGTCTGACATTCGACAAACAATCCCACACATTGTGTTATGCTTACACCTTAGGTGGTGTACTGGATGACTCTGCAATAGTGAACAAGTCTGAACTAAAACAGCAAATGCTGATGGACTTAAGAAATGCCACATCACTAAAAATTTATAAAGAAGCTGGCTACAACTTTCGCTACGTTTATTATTCACGTAAGCAACAAGGTCAGAAACTTCTTGACGTGGTATATAAGGCAAAAGACTATCAAAAATAAAATAACGCACAAACAATCCCCAAGGCCAACGGCGGCTTTGGGGATTGTCTTGATGACGGCAGAGGGCTATCTGATGGTAAGCCACACGGCTTCGCCCCTGTCCTTGGCCTCCACAATTCGCTTTTTCAACTTGTAGAGCCACTTGCGGCTATCCAGCACCTTGCCCACCTCGCGGTTCTCGCCCACGAGGATGCAGCCCTCGGTGTCCTTGGCTGTGTTGCCAGCGTGGATGCGGATGCCGCTCCACTGCTTCTTGAATGCCTCGTTGCCCAGCAGAATGGGCAGCCATTGCTTGAACTTGGGTGAGAACGAGATAACCACGGCATACCGCCCTTCAGGGATGGCACTCTTGCCCTTGATTTTGTATGCGCCGTTCTTGTAGTCGCGCCATGTCGGCTCTAAGGTATCACACAAGTACTCGTTGGCTGTGCCTGTCAGG
Organism: Prevotella sp. P4-119; assembly: GCF_002251345.1. Classification (NCBI taxonomy): domain Bacteria; kingdom Pseudomonadati; phylum Bacteroidota; class Bacteroidia; order Bacteroidales; family Prevotellaceae; genus Prevotella; species Prevotella sp. P4-119. The sequence continues at coordinate 32,315 of NZ_NPJB01000071.1, forward strand.
TATTCGTCCGCTACCTGTTTGCGGATGCAGAGCCTACCTATCGTGTAGGTCTTGCGCTTTGCTATACGTGTCAATATTAGTTCCATTTGTCAGACAAGAATTTAACTTTGTTGAATTTCTGTCGCTCCTCGGCAAAACTCAGGCAAGCTTGGCTTTGCTCTCGTCGCTTAGAAATTTGAGTTTACGATAATTGTAAGGTGTAAGGCGTAAGACGTACTTGCGATAGACCCATTGGTAGAGCATGTTGGCAGTGCCATCGATCGGCATGCCCTGCGACTGCCGTATGATTTCTGCATCGTGCTGGGTGAACTCGTCTGGCAGCAGCTCCAGCAGGTTGCGGGCACCTGGGCGCACCACTCGCTCACCCTCCTCGTTAGCCTGCTGAATGGCTGCGCCAAAGAACTCCATCTTGCACCACATATCGTACTTCAAGCTCCAGCGCACGAACTCCTCGATTTCCTTCGCCCACTTGTAGTCGTTCATGATGTAGAGCACGCAAGCCTTCAAGTAGGCTATCACGTTGGCGCGGAAAGACAGGTTCTCATACACTCGTGACTGCGAGAGGCGGGCGAACTCGGCATTCTCCTCGCTCATCTTCTTGGCCAGCTTGAATGCCTGTGGGCAGTCAATCGTGCCAGCGGCTCTTGTCAAGCGGTCGATGAATGGTCTCAACTCTTCATCAAAGGCAGCATCGTATGTGCCATACACGGGCATGTCGGCTCCAATCTCACGCTCAGGGATAGTGCAGAAGTTGATGCGGCTGATTGGGCCATCGGTCAGCACTCGGCTGAAATACTTCTGCCCTTTCTGGATGGTCGTGGCCGCGTTCCAGTTGAAGCGAATCGTGACTTTCTCCGTCACCGACTGCGTGCCTACTCGCGTCTGTCCATATCGGTTGTCTGGGTCGAAAGCCAAGCACATTATCTGGAACTGCTGCTGTCCGCGACCACTGCCGCGCAGGGCATCAAACTGGTCAATCTCGTTCATCTTCGTGTAGAGGAAATGATCGTCGGCTTCGGCCATGCGCATCACAAAGGCAGGGTTGGTCATATCGGGGTCAACCTCCTGAATCACCAGACCTTCAGGACGCTGCCGCTTGTCCTTGTTCGCTCCTTTCGAGTTCACCTCTTTCTTCCATTCGGCTTCACGCTTCAGGTTCTCGGCATCGCGAGCGCGAATGTCCTTCATGATGTGGTTGATAGGCTGCGAGACACAGTCCTTACCAGCACCCGTTCCGGCCATCAGCACGTTCATGAACGTGGCCTCGTGCTTCACATTGTCTATGTAAGGGAAACGGACTTTCCAGAGGTGTGCGCCCAATGCAGGGAAGATAGCGTGAGCCACTGCGGGTTTATAGACATCGGGGGTCTTGCTCAACAATAAGGCAACGACCTTCGGCAACTTCGTGGGCATCTTGGGCGGTGTTGTGGGGTACGCAGGCGGCTCGCCTGCAACCTGTGCACTTGCTGCAACCGAAGCCGGTTGTGTACTCTGCAATGCGCTTCCTGCATCCTTTGCCATCTTTAGCCTCTTCGCCAAGGTCTTGCGCTGAAAAGCACTCAACTTCTGATTCGGGTCATAATACTTCGTGTAGAAGTCCTCAACCAACTGCCGACAGTCGTTCTCGTTCACAAAGTCGGCCATGCGCACTCGCAGCACACCCAGCAATTCTTCCTTCGTCAGTAACTGCGTAGCCCCAACAGACAGGATGCTTTTCAGAGCTAGGTGTCGCTTATTACTGCCCTCCACGAGCACATCGGGTGTCAGTTCCGCCTCTTTCATGCAAGCATCAAACACGAACAGCGTACCAGCATCGGCTGGGTGCGCATCACTTCCGCAAGGTGATCCCTTTAGGGACGTCTCGGATGCGGCCTTGGAGTTGGTATCTGTGGCAGCCGCAACCGAGGCCGACTGCGTACCAACTAACTTTCGTCCGTCAACATCCAGCCCTCTTTGCAGATACGCCTCCCTGCGCTCCTCTAACTCTTCCTTAGAAAGAGCCTCCAGCCAATGCTCAGAGCGATACACCTCTTCGTCGATACCCGTCACATAGATGAACCTTTCGGGTGTAATGCAACTGGGGTCATACAGTTCAGGCATACCCAGTTCTTCGCAGAAGCCACGTTGCGCCTCCTCAATCGTCATGCCCTTTGGAATGCGGATGTAGATATGCCCTTTCTTCCGAGCCGAATACTCGATGCGCAGCACCATGTCCTGCCACTCGCTATCCTCATCCTTGTTCACAGCAAGAGCTTTCTCGAAAGCCTCACGCACCTTCGTAGCATCATCCACATCAACGCAAGTCATAAACGTAAAAGCCTCTGGAATAATCGCGCTCTGCGCCCGATGGTTATCCTTGAACTGAGTGTAGTGCGGACAGATATAAGGCAACTGGTCTTTCTTCTTCTCGTCACCCTGACGAATAGCCTCCACCATCTCCTTCAGCCATCCCTCGGAGAGCAGCTTGTCAAGCTGCTCCGAGGTTTGTGTCTCTGCATAGCCGCGCCCTTTCAGTCGCGGCTGTGCATTTGCTGCTATCACCTTCATCGTGTTATCGTTAAGGTTGTCGCTAAGGTTATCGTTAGCGTTGTTTAGTCGTTGTCCCATACCGTCACCTCCTTTCTGCTGTTAAGGTAAGCCATCACCTCCTCGCTCTCCTGATAGAAGAGGCTCTTCATCAGTGCCAGCCCATAACGGCGTGGAAATCTGAACTCCACCTTCAAACATCCTCGCTGTCCGTGGTTCATCTCTCGTGTCCGCTTCACGTCGGCATGAGCCGTCTGAAACAGCGTCTCGTACTTCGGCCCGTTCATGCCGTCTCGGAATCGCTTCACTCTCGTGCGACCATCCTCGTCCACCTCAATGCCGCCACGGTATCGGACAAGGCCTTTGCCGTCAGCCGTCACGGGAGCCTTCGAGTCCTCCCACGAGCATGGATAGATATTGATGTCGCCGTTGGCCATAAAACTTGTCTGTGTGTCCATCTGGACGTTCTGCAAAATGTTCTGCTTAAAATTCTTCTGTGTCATTGTTGTGAGTTGTTTGCGAGAAGAAGGTCAGATTCTTTGCGCATTTACCCGGGAACATCCTCCTCACTTCAACTCAGTGTTAATAATGTTTATCTGTTGACTTTGATTAAGTCCGTCACCACGATGTCTTGAAACATCTGTCCGTTATACTCCCGTGTTGTGAATCGCATCGTGGCTATCACGATGTCGTTCTCATAGAACTGGCACACAGCCAGATTTCCCAAAGCCGCCACAACATACTGGTTCTCGTACTTGCCGCCCACCTCCTGAAGCACCAGGTTGCGCTTGGCCATCTGTCCGTTTTCGGACTTCTCGCTCTTCACCGTGAACTGCTCACCGCACTTCACCACTCTCATAATTTTTGTTTCCATTTGTCTTTTGCTGCCATCCGCTGCCCGAAGCCTCACCATGAGACATCTTCGTCGGATTGACATTGCAAAGATACAGACATAAAAAATCCCGACTCAGAAAAAATCCGAGTCGGGAATTGTTATTGGAATTTTGGAATTGTTATTGGAACTGCCCTCAGCTCTTAATGCCGAGTTTCAGCATCAGGAACTCCGCCACCACATACTGTTGCCTATAGTTATCGCTCTTGTCTTTCTGCGTAACCCAAACCGACGGTGAACAGGTTGCTATGAGCGGAACCTCCTTTGATGCCGCACTCAATGAGTCATAGGTTAGCCGACGTTTATCATCTACACTGCCAAGCTCAAGTTCGGTCATCTTGGTAACAAAGGAGGTCATCTGTGCAGGATAATTGCAGAATTCCTTCAGCACTTTATACACTGCCCACCATTGCTTTTTATTTGAAAACACGAGGCCATCCCCCTCCTTGGCTTTCAGCAATTCCTCAACGGCAGCCTTTATATTCTTGTCCGACTGTGTCTGTGGAGCAGTTTTCGCGCCGTTGTTTATCTGAATGCCGATGCCGCCCTGCTCCACGTTGCCAATCTCGTTCTCAACAACTTTCACGCCTACAACATCGCCTTTGAAATTGCTCAGGTCGAAGCCTTCGACAGCAGCCTTTATCAGTTCCTTCACATCTATGTCCATACTTATTACCTATTTTGATATTCCTTGTTTACGCCAATGCCGCCTCTCTCGACGTTCTGTATTTCGCTCTCCACGTGCTTCACAGCCACATACTCTTTTACGTCCAGAAGTGTGGTGGTCTTGATGCCCAGTTTGTCGAACAGCGCTATCAGCTCCTTGTCGTAGGCATGGCCGTGGTCAATGTTGTAGCGAGCCAAAAAGAGCAGTTGCCCCTTGATGGCATCCTTGTCCATCTGGTCGGAATAGTTCACGAAGTCGGCAAACAGCTGCCTGATTTTCTCTGAGCCGCCACCCATTCGTTCTATTTCCTTCAACTCATAGTTCAGCAAGTCCGTTTTCTTCCCCTCCATCCATCTGGCATCCTCCTTGGCGGTCATCTGCTCAACGAGAGGCCAAAGGAGGGCGTTTCCGTCAAGGCGCTCAAAGATGCGGAAGATGATTCCCCTGATGTCGATGCCAACAGTTTGCTTTGCTCGTGCCTGTAGCTGAGCCGTGGCCACAGCCAATATGATGGCTGCATCATTCTCATCCTGCGCTTCATCCTCCAAATCGTCAATCTCCTCATCCAGTCCCTCTGCTGCATCAGGCAGGGCAAACAATGACTCACAGAAATTCTGGGCGGCGAGGAACACCTCTACTGCCGACAACCCAGTTTCCCCGTCACGTTTCATCTGGCGCAAAGCCTCATGGCTCAGGATGTACACTACATCCGTGAGTAGTTGCCGCCGAGCTAGGCTCTGTTGCTGTCTGTCGAGTGTCACTATCATGCTGCCTGTTCCTCCCCTTCGCCTGTTGCCTCGTGCTTCATCGAGTTCATCAGCTCCACAATCTGCTCTTCAGCCCTTAGGCGGTCTTCAGGCTCTATCTTGCTGCCATCCTTGCGCGTCTGATTGAACAGCATCTCCAGATACGCTTCGTTAAACTCATGACTCACAATCTTGTCCGTGTTTTCATCATCACTGTCAATGAAGCAGCGGAATGTGCCGCCATCGTTTGTCACCAGTTCTATAGGCTCGTCCACAGCCTCGGCAAATGTCAGCAGGTTGCGCATGAAAACACTGCTCTTGTCGACATAGAGTGCAGCTTTCTTCTGCTCAGGCATCACCGTGTAGTGCCCCTTGTACTTCGCTTGCTTTTGGGCATACAGCACCTCCAGCAGCGAGCCCATCAGCGTATCATCGTAGTAGTCGCGCTTCTTGTCCTTTAGAGCCTGCACCTTCCTAAGAATCTCGTCACGCTCCATTTCTGGCACTCCGAAGCGCATCTGCTGGGCGTGCTCCTGCTGACGCTCCCATACCTCGAACAGGTCTTTCGGATAGTAGTCGGGCACAACCTCAAAGCCGTAGCAATGCTCCTTGAACAACTGCTGGTCGATGCAGAAGCTCATGATCTTGGCCACCTTGTGCGTATTGCTGAATGCCCGTTTTCGTTTCTGGATGGCCACGGTGCGCAGATTCTCCCGATTGTCGATGATGACAAAGCATGATGGCTCGTCCTTGGCCATCGCTGGTTCAAAGTCGCGCTCCACGGGTATGTCGATATCGTTGGCAAAGCGCATCACCGTGATGTCATGTGCTGTGGTGAGGTGATACACACGGTGCTTATACACCTTGCGGTCAGTACCTTCACCCAGAAAGAACTCGATGCCCTCATCACGCTCGAAGAGCAATCCGAGATGCTTCTGCCGTTCTTCCCATTCATAGCAGCCGGCATCATGCTTGTACTTGATGTAATATTGTGCGAAGCGAGACATATTTTTACATTTGTTTAATCATACCCTCAACATTTCTTTTCTGAATGGGCCAAACAGGTTGGAGCAACCGCCAGTGAACCATTTCGACGGAATATGTATAGTGGATGTTTTGCTGCATGCCGTCAAAACAATATATAGTGTTTGGGCAGGTGTTCCTGCTTTTGTCTGACAAGACTGATGAATCTCTTGAGGTCGCTGATTTCGCTCTGATATTCCTGCGGGAAACTGGCAATGTACTTGTGGGGAACGACGAGCGTCAGGCGAGAGTCATGCATCTCTTTCAGTTGGTTTTTGGAGATTCCTTGCTGGAGCGTGAAGAGATATTTCACATCCACACGGTCGGCCTCGGTCAATACCTGCCGCCATCGGTCTTTGCAGGTGGTCTTTGCGCCAAGCACTATCAAATCGTCAGCTGGGAATTGCATATTGTGATAGCACTCGCCGTTGGGAAACAGGAAGTCAGGTTTCTTGTTGTCTTCTGTGATGGCTTGCTCCTCAAACACAAGCTCGTTATGTGTAAAAATGTCGGCTAAATGGTGTTCGAGCGACTTTCCTGCACGAGATTTCCGGCGGTTCAGTACTTCGTTGGCAGTCTGCACGAAAGCCTCGATACTGCCGAATGGCTTGCTGATAACGTCGGCATAGACCTTTTCTTCCATGCACTTGAAGAGGCGGTATTCTGTGTCCACCCAATTCAGCAGCACTTCGTCAGGTTTGTTGCGAAGAGCGTTTTCAGCGATGCCATAAGCATTGTTGTAACAATCTCTGGCCCCTTGTGCCATCTGTCGGGTTTCTGGAAAGTTGTTGAACTGTGCGACGAAACTCTGCAAAAGTTGAGCTATCTTCTCGTCGGGTTTTACGCTTCCATCGATGTCTATGAGTTGGTTGGTCTCGTCTGGGGCAAGATTGAAATAGGCAAAGAACTCGTCAATGTCCTCATCGGAACTCAGCACATAGCCAGCATAATCCTCTTCGGTGAACTTAGCGATGATGAGCAGGTCGCCCACGTTTTCATCCTGCAAGAATGGGAAGTTGCGACCAAAGCGTGTGATGCGGTATTCGTTGCGTGTTCGCTGCCCATAATACTTCATGCAGCTTTCAGTCGTGAAATCGTCCTGCCACTTTATCTGCACAGTCTTTTCCTTGTTCTCGCCCTTGCGTCCTGGCTCGTCGAAAAGCAAAGCCGATGCGCACTTGGGAATGTAGAAACCTGCCTGATGGCTCCCTGTAGTGCCAGTGTCATTGCCTGTGATGAATCGACACCAGGCGGCTCGCGACTGCCGCACGCTCTGAATCGCTGCGTTAGATATTTCGCTCATATTCGTTGATAGTTCTTATGATTTGTTCTGAAACTGCGGTGATAAGCGGCACGATGACGGAGTTTCCGCACTGGCGGTATGCCTGAACATCGGAAACTTGGTCGAGCCTATAGTTATCGGGATAGCCCATCAGTCGGGCACATTCCCTTGGGGAGAGTTTGCGAGGATTCACGCCCTCGCCTTGCGGAATAAGGATTTCCGAACCGTCCTTGTAATAGCGTGCGCTGAGCGTGCGGCTGATTCCGTTGAGGTCTACGAGGCCGAAACCGAAGCCATTGCCCTTTGCCTTGTGCTTCTCTGCGTATGTCTGGAGGTACAACCAGAGTTTATCGCTCAAAGTGTATTTCGGATCAATGTTCGGGTCAAGTATCTCTTGTATTGCCCTTGTCGCCTCATGCTGTTCAGGGAACGTGAACTGTTCCTCTCCGTGGAAATGATTGCGGTCGAAGCCGACAATCATGATACGCTCGCGATGCTGTGGTACATAGGTCTGACCATCCATCACCTGATAGTGGACGGAGTAGTTCAATTCCTCCAGCGTCTCACGGATTACGCGGAACGTTTTTCCTTTGTCATGCGAGGTGAGGTTCTTGACGTTCTCCAGAAAGAAAGCCTTGGGGCGATGGCGGTTGATGATGTCGGCCACATCGAAGAACAAAGTTCCTTGTGTCTTATCTTTGAAGCCCGTCTCGCGTCCAAGACTCTTTTTCTTCGATACGCCAGCGATAGAGAATGGCTGACACGGGAAGCCCGCGCATAGAATATCGAATTGCTGAGGGATATAATTCTTTGTTGCCTCTTTAGTGATGTCGCCAAACGGCATCTCGCCAAAGTTGGCAAGATAGGTCTTTTGGGCGTACTTGTTCCACTCAGATGAAAACACGCACTTGCCTCCCTGCGCTTGCATCGCCAAGCGGAAGCCTCCCATGCCAGCGAACAAATCTATGAACGTAAAACGCGGCTGTTCTGGGTCAGGAAATGGTACTTGAAAGAAATCTGCAAACAGGTTGTATTCTGCGGGATTTTCTGCCGCCATCCAAGCCAATTCCTCCGTCGGCTCAAAATCGAGGTTTGGTTGCTGGCTCTTCTTACGCTCCAAGAATTCAAGTATTGCGGCCACGACTTCCTCTCGCTGTTCGCGTGCCTCAATGTCGTTGCCCTCGATGCCTCCGTTATGCAGATAGTGGCTCAGCACCGCCATCTGGTTCTCATAGCTCGTCTCGCCATATATCCGTACGTTCATGCCGTTCTGCTCACCCTCTTCTTCAGGGAAGTCGGCCAATCTTATATCTTGTATTTGCTTCTTCTTTGCCATTGTTGGTTGTCGTTTGATTGTAGTTTTTCTGTATTGTTAACTACGATACGTTCCATTCCCAATTGTTCATTTCGGAGCTACCCAATTTGAATCTTTCAAGAAAATTGTTGTACGCCTTGCGGATGCTTTTTCGCATGTATGCTTGCGGTACACTTGACAGAACCTGCGTAAATCCGTCATCAGATACAATTTCAAAGTTGAAGTTGCTCCAATCATAGAACACGGAGTCAGCATTCATCGTTCCCATTGCGCTGACGATGATTTCGTATTGCTTCTTGTATATATCATGCTCTGCTACATGGAAAACGTTGCCGTCATCGTCAACGTCATCGAACGCATCAATGTCAAGCCATTCTTCCAAGTCGAACAGCTCTTTCCTTGTTCCGTACCATTCATCAAGCAGCACTTCTGTATTCATCGTTTATCAATTCTTTCGTTTCTATATTGTCGCCCTGCCGCTCATAGCCGAGTGTGCCTTTGTAGGCCATGCGCGTCCAATGCCGCCGCCCATCGCCAACAGTTCGTCCTCTTTGATGTCTATGCCGTACATATGTTCAGTCAATATGTCTGCAAAGTTACACATTTTTTCTGATACTTATCACACTTTGCCGACATCTTTAGTAATTATTGGCAATTTGCCTCTGACCGTCTTACGCCTTACATCTTACAGTCTTACAATCTTACAATTGATGAAAATGAGAATGAAAAAGAGATAGTAGTATATATATTATATAATATATATACTACTATAACTATAAGCACACGAAAATTTATAATTGTAAGATTGTAAGGTGTAAGAAATCGGTGCACCTTGCCCGCCATCGACGAGAAGTAAAACACGATGGCCGTATATTGCGGATTTATGCCTCGAAAATTACGGCTCGTCAAAAACGGCGTGAATTGGTGCTGAAAATCGCCCCAATTGGAGGGCTGAAATTTGGAACGAGGCGAGAAATGTAGTACCTTTGCCGATGCATTTGAGATGCATCGAGCGAGCTCAGCTCTGCGTTCGCCTTGCACTTCACTTGCAGAGTCAATCATGAGAGACACGAAAGCGGGAGGCGGCCACCCGATGCAGTTGGCCGCAAAGGATTCTAATACCATGAAAACACACAACTATGGCAAAGATTATCTATGAAGTGAAAGAGAACAAGAACACGAAGTCGGCTGCTTACGGCAAGCACTTCGCGAAGGTGAAGAACCTCGAAACGCTGAACACGCGCCGGCTGGCGCAGCACATCTCGGAGCACGGCTCTATCTACACGCCCGACGTGGTGTACGGCGTGCTGGAGAGGTTTCGCGCGTGCCTCGTTGAGATGCTGCTGGAGTCGAAAAAGGTGAAGATTGACGGCCTCGGCACGTTCTACTGTACGCTGGAGAACCAACCAGGCGGTGCGCAGAAGAAGGAGGACTTTAACGTCGGGAAGCACCTCAAAGCCCTGCACATCCGCTTCCTGCCCGAGCAGGCCACGGAGCTGAACATCTCCAGCCGCGAGTTCCTGAAGAAGGCCGAGTTCATCAACATCGACTCGCTCCTGAAGGGCACTGAGGATGCTAACGGCAGCAGCACCAGCGGTGGAAGCACCAGCGGTGGAAGCGCCAGCGGTGGCGGCCTGGAAGGATGAACCACAGCGTCCCTGCGGAACGTCCGCGGGACGCTTTAACCCCCACACAGTTAGCGTATGAAACGAATACTCTCATTGGCCAGTTTCGTCTGTGCCATCCTCTTTGCTGCAGCTGGCATGATGATGCCTCCGCAAGGTGAGATTTCGGGATCGGTACTCATCCTCGTTGCCCAGCTCTTGATACTATGTGCCACCTTTCTCGGCATTAAAGACTATCGTGACATCATTAACAGAAAACTATCATGACTCAAGATTCTAAAAACAAGTGGAGCGTCATCATCAACATTGCTTTGACCACCATCACTGCCGTTCTCTCGGCTCTTGGTTTCACCATCGGATGACTTGCTCCCTCTGGCAAACCCATGAACCGCACAGTGTGGTTCGTGGGTGTTTTTTTTAGGGTTAAGGGTTATTTTCGGTTAAGGGTTATTTTCGGTTAAGGGTTAAGGGTTCACGGTTAAGGGTTAAGGTTTCATGTTTCATGTTTCATGTTTCTGCGTCAAGAGTGAAACGGGAACCTGTCACCCTGTTTTTTTGTCCTCCTGTTTTTTTTGAATGATTCTTCCACCTCTTTCTTCAAGATTTTGCTTATCTTTGCAAGCATAAAAACAAGCCTTAAAAATAAATCAAACCTAAAAAGGAAATAATATGAAGCAAAAAATGAGTATCGCTGGTATTTTGTTGCTTGCTGCTTTGGGTATGCAGGCTAACAATTATACGGTGAAGTCGCCAGACGGTAAATTGGTGGTGAATGTTGCTTGTGAGGGAGGCAAGGCTTCCTACACGGTAGATTACAATGGCAAGCAGATGCTGGGAACTTCGGCGCTCGGATTGGTTGCCAATTACGGTGATTTCTCAAAGGATCTCACCATGGGCATCCTGAATGGTGGTGAAGTGAAGCCGCTTTCTTACAAGATGAGCCGCATCAAGAAGAGTGATATCAGGAAGGATGTGGTGGATGCTACCATCGGTTTCCTCAACAGTAAGAAGGATTCCATGACCCTCCATCTTCATGTAAGCAACAACGACATCGCCTACAGGTATGAGATGAGCCGTCCTGAGAAGGATAATCCTAAGTCGGTGATTATATATAATGAGGTGAGCGGATTCAATTTCCCGGAGAAGACCACTACCTTCCTCTGTCCTCAGATTACTCCGATGACCGGTTGGGAGCGCACCAAGCCATCTTATGAGGAGGAATATACTCCTGATGCTCCTATGAACGTGAAGTCACAGTTCGGAGTTGGCTATACTTTCCCATGTCTCTTCAAGGTGGGCAGTGACGGATGGGTATTGGTCAGCGAAACCGGTGTGTCGAGTGCTTATCCTGGCTGCCGTCTTTCAGATTACGAGCCGGGCAAGGGTTATACCATCGCCTTTCCTCAGAAGGGTGAGAACAATGGCATTGGTTCTGAATATGCCGGTATCCCATTGCCGGGCGAGACTCCTTGGCGTACCATCACCGTGGGTTCTTCGCTGGCTCCTGTCGTAGAGACCACTATCCCTTACGATGTGGTGGAGCCTTTGTATGAGGCATCCCAGACTTACAAGCCATCACGCTATACCTGGAGCTGGCTCATCTGGCAGGATGGTTCCATCAACTATGATGACCAGGTGAAAATGGTGGATGTGGCTGCAGCCCAGGGCTACGAGGCTGTTCTGGTAGATAACTGGTGGGACAAGCAGATAGGCAGAAAGCGCATCGAAGAGTTGAGTAAGTATGCACAGAGCAAGAAGGTAAGCCTGATGCTCTGGTACAATTCCAACGGTTTCGAGAATGATGCACCCCAGACTCCTCGTCAGATCATGAACAATTCCATCGCCCGCAAGAAGGAGATGGCTTGGATGAAGAAGATTGGTGTAGTAGGCATCAAGGTGGATTTCTTCGGTGGCGACAAGCAGGAGACGATGAAGCTTTACGAGGATATCCTCAGCGATGCCAACGATTATGGCTTGGAGGTTATCTTCCATGGCTGCACCATGCCTCGTGGCTGGGAGCGTATGTATCCTAACTATGTTTCGAGTGAGGCTGCCCTGGCTTCAGAGAATGTATTTTTCACGGATTATCATGCCAAGAAGGAGGCTTTCGAGATGACGATGCATCCGTTTGCAAGAAATGCCGTAGCTAGTTTCGACTGGGGTGGCGTGATGATGAACAAGTATTTCTCCAAGGACAACAAGAGCCGTCATCAGCGTTATACCAGCGATGTGTTTGAGATGGCTACTGCCATTACCAACCAAAGCAGCGTGAACTGCATCTGTCTCTATCCTAACAACTTGCAGGATGTGCCACAGTGGGAGTTGGATTGGCTCAAAAATGTACCTACAGCTTGGGAGGATATCAAGTATATTGCCGGTTATCCAACCAAGTATGCGGTAGTGGCCCGCAAGTCGAGTGTAGAGAATGGTTCGGGTGCAGCGCTTACAGCTGGCAGATGGTTTGTGGGTGGTTTGAATGCAACCGACAAGCCTCTTGTCCTGACCTTGGATTTGCCGATGTTTGCGGGTAAGACCGTTACTTATATCACCGACCAACCAAAGAAGAAGGGCGAGAAGTTCTTCACTTCTGTCAAGAAGACTTTGAAGGTTGGCAAGGATGGTAAGGCAAAGGTTGTGATTCAGCCTAATGGCGGTATCATCATCGAATAATCTTCATGTTTTAGGCATCGATTGCCTACGTGAAAACGTTTTTGGGGTTAAACAATGTTCATGCCGAGCATACGAAGTAAAAACGGTTGATGAATTAATCATCAACCGCTTTTTCTTTAAGTATTTCCAAAGCTCTACAAAGTTGGTCAGGACAACTGGTGTTTTTGGTTCCACAACGGATTCCATTAATTTTGTGGATCACATCATCAATATGCTGTCCTTTCACCAGTTGGCTAATTCCTTGAAGATTACCGTTACAACCTCCAAAAAAATAGACCTGCTGGATAATATTATTTTCATCGCAAGTTACATCAATCATTCTAGAACATGTACCATGCGTTTCGTAACAAATATGCTTTGTTGCCATTGAGACCTACTTATTATTCTTCTACGATTTCAGGTTTCATGTTTGTATAAACAGTCTGAACGTCATCGAAGTCCTCAAGCTTTTCAACCATTTTGTCGATAGTCTCACGCTCTTCTGGAGTAACATCTTTGAGGTCGTTAGGAATACGAGTAAACTCAGCGCCTGTTACTTCAAATCCGTTTTCTTCCAAATGCTTCTGAATTGCGCCAAAAGACTGCGGATCACCATAGATGGTGATGCTGTTTTCTTCCTCATCTTCGTCGAATTCATCTTCTACTCCGTAATCAATGAGGTCAAGAATCATCTCATCCATATCCAATCCATCTTTCTTTTTGAAAGTGAACACGGCCTTATGGTCGAAAAGGAAAGAGAGTGATCCTTGAGTACCCAAGTTTCCGTTGAACTTGTTGAATACCGAGCGTACGTCTCCCACAGTACGGGTGGTATTGTCGGTCAGTGTATCTACGAAGATGGCAATTCCATGAGGACCATATCCTTCATAAGTCACTTCCTTATAATCACTCTGATCTTTACCCATGGCGTTTTTGATAGCACGCTCGATGTTATCCTTCGGCATGTTTTCGCGCTTTGCATTGGCAATAATGGCACGCAAAGCAGGGTTCATGTCAGGGTCTGGTCCACCAGCCTTAACGGCAATTGCTATTTGTTTACCAATTTTTGTGAATGTTTTGGCCATGTGGCCCCATCTTTTCAGCTTTGCAGCTTTACGATATTCAAATGCTCTTCCCATTTTATTGTATTTTTTTATTATTATTTCTTTGAATTAACGAAGTTCGGCACCAAGTTTCTGCTTAAGGTTATTGATGAGCTTCTGCATGATAGCATCAATCTGTTTATCTCCCATCGTTTTCTCAGTATCCTGGAGAATGAAATTTACCGCATAGCTTTTCTTACCTTCTGGAAGGTTCTTTCCTTCATAGACGTCAAAGAGTTCCACTTTCTTCAAGAGTTTCTTTTCTGTCTGACGGGCAACCTCCTCAATCTGAGCAAATTCAACCTGTTGATCAATAAGCAATGCAAGATCACGGCTTACTATAGGATATTTTGCAATCTCGGTGTAAAGAACCTTTTGTTTGCGTACAGCTTTCATCAAAGCTGTCCAATTCAGTTCTGCATAATATACAGGTGTGTCGATACCTGCAGCTTTCTGTTCCTTCTTTGACAGAACGCCCATCTCCAACAAAACCTTACCACCACGATTTTCGTATGTCAGTCCAGCACTAAAAATCTCATTAGTTGATTTTTTGCGCACAACCATACCAGACTGTAATCCGATTCGAGTAAGGATGTTTTCAACGTAAGCGCGCAGTTCTGCAAATGAGAAATCTTCGTCAGGATGCGCCCAAGATCCTGTAATTCGTTTACCAGTGAGCCAAATACCGAGGTGATACTGTTCTGTATAGGCTTGCATTGGATTTTCTTCATTTGTCTTATTCGGATCAAAATAATAAACATTTCCAAATTCGAAGAAACGGCAGTTTCCATTTCTTCTATTGGCATTGTGTTCAATACTTTCCAATCCTCCATAAAGCAATGATTGTCGCATGACGTTCAAGTCAGATGAAAGCGGATTCATGATTTTCACCAACGTATCCTGACGTTCACCATAATAAGCGGCTTTTGTCAGCGAATTATTTAGAATTTCATTGAAGCCCATGCCAACAAGTTGTTCGCTGACGAGATTGGCCATTTTGTGTTTACGGTCTTCCTCACCTTTTATAACGAGTGAACTCTTCAACTGTGTTGGAATTTCCACATTATTGTAACCATAGATGCGTAAAATATCTTCAACCACATCACAAGGACGTTGTACATCTACACGATAGGCTGGAACTTTAAGTGTTAAGCCAAGTTCGTTTTCTTCAATGATTTCCATTTCGAGCGAGAGACAGATTGACTTCAATGTAACCACATCGATGTTTTTTCCAATGAGTGAGTTTACATAGTCAAACTTCAGGTCAACCACTGCATCTTTAATAGGTTTTGGATATACATCACAGATTTCCATAGAAACCTTACCACCTGCCAACTGCTTACAAAGCAATGCTGCATATTTCAAAGCCTCTACTGTACCATTCGGATCTACACCACGCTCAAATCTAAATGAAGCATCGGTTGACAGACCGTGGCGACGTGCAGACTTTCTTATCCAGGTAGGATGGAAATAAGCACTCTCAAGAACCACATTACGAGTGGTTTCATACGTACCACTACCCTTTCCACCGAATACACCTGCAATACACATAGGTGATTCTGCATTACAAATGGCGAGGTCACGTTCTGAAAGTTTATGATCTACTCCATCAAGAGTTTGGAATGGAGTTCCCTCTGGCATGGTTTTCACTACAATCTTTCGTCCTGTTACCATATCTGCGTCAAAGCAATGCAAAGGTTGACCCAGTGCCATCATCACATAGTTGGTAATATCAACGATGTTATTGATTGGTCTCAGACCGATGGTAGAAAGTTTATTTTTCAGCCAATCAGGGGATTCTTTCACTTCACAGTCTGTAACACTAACACATGCATAACGCTTGCAAGCTTCCTGGTTCTCAATAACCACTTCAAAGGGTAAGTCGTGGTTATCTACCTTAAAATCTGCCGTTGAAGGCTTGTGAAGTTGTGTTTTATAACCATTTTGCTTGAGCCAAGCATAAAGGTCGCGAGCCACTCCCCAATGTGAAAGTGCATCAGCACGATTGGCAGTAATATCAACCTCGATGAGCCAATCGCTCTCCAAATGGTAATATTCTGCGGCAGTCATTCCGACCTTTGCATCTTCAGGCAATACGATAATTCCATCATGTGAATTACCAACACCTATCTCGTCTTCTGCACAAATCATACCACAAGATTCTACACCTCGCAGTTTTGATTTCTTAATAACAAACTCCTTATCGCCATCATACAGGACACAGCCCAAATCTGCCACTATGACTTTCTGTCCTTCAGCAACATTTGGCGCTCCACATACGATCTGCGATAGTGACTCACGACCGAGGTCAACAGTTGTCACATGCAGATGATCTGAATTAGGATGCATTTCACAGGTGACTACTTTGCCAACATACAGACCTTTAAGACCACCTTTAATACTCTGAACTTCTTCAAGTGCGTCAACTTCGAGACCAGTAGATGTCAAGGCGTCACACACTTCCTGTGGCGTCAGGTCGAAGTCAACATATTCTTTTAACCATTTATAAGAAATATTCATTGCAATGAATTTATTGTTTCAATTTCCGCGCAAAATTACTAAAAAATCAGCAAACACCCAAATATTTAGCACACATTTCGGCACAACGTTCTCCATCGACGCCTGCTGAAACAATTCCTCCCGCATAGCCTGCGCCCTCACCACAAGGAAAAAGGCCTCTAATGCGAACGTGCATTAAAGTGTCACGGTCGCGTACAATACGTACTGGCGAAGAGGTACGAGTTTCAACGCCTATCATCAATGCTTCGTTGGTTAAAAAGCCATGTGATGACTTTCCAAACTGTAAAAATCCTGCTTTTAACCGATTGCTTACAGCTGGTGGCATCCAAAAGTGAAGTGGTGAAGATATGAGCCCTGGTGCATACGATGACCGCGGTAGGTCGGCACTGAGTCTACCATTTACGAAATCAGCCATACGTTGTGCTGGAGCGGTTTGTTTCCTATTGCCTTGCAACCAACAGTCATACTCCATCTGTTGCTGGAAACGCATCATGCAAAGTGGATCATCTCCTTCCACGTCTTCTGGTCTGATTTCTACTACCATACCGCTATTACTCCATTGTCCACCTCGGTTGCTAGGTGACATTCCGTTAACAACAATCTGTTGCTGATCTGTTGCGGCAGGTATTACGAAACCTCCCGGACACATACAAAACGAATATACACCACGTCCTTCAACCTGTGTCACAAAAGAATATTCTGCGGCAGGAAGATAACGTCCACGTCCCTGTTTAGAATGATACTGAATTTGGTCTATCAGAGCAGAAGGATGCTCCAGGCGCACACCAACAGCAATTCCTTTGGCTTCCAACTCAATATGCGCATCTGCGAGATAACGATAGACATCACGTGCAGAATGTCCTGTTGCGAGAATCACGGGGCCCTTGAAAACTTGCTGTTCTCCTGTGGGTAAATAGACAGCCTCTACACCTACCACCACATCGTCTTTCAACATGAGCCGTGTCATCTTCGTTTGAAAATGCACTTCACCTCCACATTGTAAAATGGTGTGGCGCATATTTTCTATCACACGTGGCAACTTATCGGTACCAATATGAGGATGTGCGTCTGCCAATATAGCGGTTGAAGCACCATGCTGACAGAACACATTGAGTATTTTGGTAGTGTTTCCTCTTTTTTTGCTACGTGTATAGAGTTTTCCATCTGAATAGGCACCTGCCCCACCTTCTCCGTAGCAATAGTTGCTTTCGCCATCAACACGTTGATTTTTGGTTATCAACGAAAGATCACGCTTTCTTTCGCGAACATCCTTACCGCGTTCCAACACGATAGGACGAAGTCCGAGCTCCACAAGGCGTAAAGCGGAAAAAAGTCCGCCAGGCCCCTCGCCTACTACCACAACGGCAGGTTTGTCTGACACATCGCCATAAATTGTCTGTTCGTAGGCCTCGTCTGTGGGCAGTTCGTTGATGTATAATCGCACCTTGAGGTTTACCACCACCCTACGTTGTCTTGCGTCAATACTCCGCCGCAAGACACGTACACTTTTCACCGTACGTCTGTCAAAGCCGTACTCATCTGCCAAAAACGCCACAAGATTCTGTTCGCAGGCAGCCACTTGCGGTATTACTCTAACATCGTATTCTCGGATCATTCTGACTTACCGAAGAGATCGTTTGCTTCTTCTATTTCGTCCTCGTCAAACCATTTGCTTAAGCGTTGTTTTGCTTTTTCCTGTATTTCAGGTGCCACATCGCCCCATACTTTTTTCAGTACATAGAGCAATACTGCAAGGTCATCGGTCAATCCCACAATGGGAATTGCATCAGGAATACCATCCAAGGGACTTATCATATATCCCAGCGCTCCAATAATCAGCGCTTTATTGGCTGTACTTACTTTGTCGCTTTGTAACGTATAGTACAGGATAAGGGCCGCATAGACCAACTTCGCACCGGCACGTTTAGCGATGCGTGAAATCTTTTCAACGAAGTCTGACTGAGAGAACTTGTTGGCATAACTCATGAAATCAGGTAATTCCATATTTTTCAGTTTTAAATTTGTTTTATACTATTTTATTCTAATAACGCGAATTCCAAGAAATGATGGATGCTTCTTCATATACTGAGCAAGTGTCATAGGTTCGAGCACCACTTTTTTATGTATCATAGACGCATTGAGTAAATGCAATCCATCACTTTTCCATTCTGCAAATCCGACATGTGAAATATCGAGCCCTTTCTTATTGGTTACAATAGCTAAAATATCGCCATCATGTATCGTCTGTCGAAGAATCTTGCTATTTGTAATCTGTTTATTGGGAATATAACTGAAGGTCTGTCCTGTAAGTTTCCGTTCTTGTGCAGCTATCACTTTGACATCCTTAGGATTGTTCTTCAAGGCCACATAGGATAGCGGATGAGCACTCATATAGCCTACACGGACGTTTTGTACCGCAGTAAATGGGGTATTGTTGCTTTGAATTTCCTTAACCCATCCGGCTTTTCCATTAGACAGTATCCAGTCTGTAAAATAATGCAATCTGGACGTATATCCATTGATTTTGTGATGATGGTAACGTAATTTTTCCAACATGCTACAATAAGCATCGAACGAGGTTTGCTTGTTTTTTGCACAGATGGTAAGTGCGGTCACCGTTTCCACAAGGGTGGTACAGTCAAGCTGTCGGGTATTAACCACAAGTCGTTCTGTCGGTTGACCTTCAAGTGTATGAGCCACATAAGGCCGTCCTATCAATTGATGGGCAAAGAATAGCGGCGTCTTGTTCTTATGATTATCAACCGCCTTTTGCAGCATAGTCACAATTTTTACACTATCCACCTTTTGATAAACACAACGTTGTGCGTGAATTTGCAGCGAAATGCCCATAATGAGCATCAGAATATATTTTTTCATCACTGTTTTCTGTTTTTATATCTTCCACGTTTACCGAAATTATAACCTACATAGGCATTTACTGTACCATATATATTACTTGCGGAAAAACGAGATTTCTTATAGTTGTTCCAATAGACGATAGCACTCAGTCCTGCAAAAAAACGGGTATTATTGAAGACAAGCCCGAATCGTCCTATTCCATCAATATTAACATTGTTTATATCAAATCCATGTGCTGCAGGTTCTTTCATTTCTCCCTTCGTTTTTTTATAGGCAAGAGCCAACGATGTACTGGCGCAGAACAGAAAATTAGGTGCAAAAACCCAATTATAAGCATAGCCCACGGAAGCATTATAGTTGTAGTATTTCACTTTATTGAACATCAGTGCACTATCGAGTTGTTCACCATGCATTCCTTCGTTTTTATCTATAAGATCTTGTAACCGTTCGTGGTCAAACGACAGACTATTGTGCGAATATCCTATACCAGCCATCCATGAACCACAACTGATTTTCTGACATGTACTTTGTGCAAAAGCAGCAGGATAAGAGAAACGTTGGTGGTTGAAAATATAATAGAGATTGAAACCTGTAGTTCCAACCTTGAGTCCATCAAATGAGTGGCCTTTCAACAGCTGCTCTGAGCTTTTATCAGATAGTCTCACCCTACTTATTTTGTAATCGCTTCCTGTCTTACGATAAAAAATGTCAAGACCGACCTGAGCAGCATAGATACTAAAATCCCAACCTTGTTTGGCTTTTTCTTGGTTGAATCCAAAGTGCTTTACATCGAAAGTATAACCAAGAAAGACCCACCTCCATCCAAAATACGGTCCGATTTTTACGGTCGGATTCGGAGAAAATGTCAAAGACTGCCCATTCTTCTCTGACGTACGTAATTGATAGATGTCGTAACTTTGGGTAGCTTGTAGCATAACTGCCCAGTTATAATGTTGCGGTTCTACATAATTTGTATCAATATAACTGAATCCGCGTATAGTACGCCGCAACCAACTCAATTTGCGCTTGGGAGGTACAGAAACTTCCGTTGGTACTTTTTGTGTATCAGTTTCCGCTTTTACAGGATAGTTAACAGACGGCAGAACTTGAGTAGCATGGCCTTTCATCGTCGTAGCCAATGCCAACACAAGAACAATCAATACCATTCTTAAGTATTCCACCGTCATCATCTTTTTTTTAGAACTTACCAAGAATACGATCGAGCACCCAATTAACTGGAGTTGCCGATATACTTGTACACTCACAAACGCCAATACCTCTCAAATGTTCTATCACATTCTTAATAATGGGATACTGTACGTATGGGGGATTAGGTACGGTAATGTTTTCTTCGCCTTCGCTGGTATGCAGACGAATTGGCTGATAGACAAATACTGAGAAACTCACCGATCCTTGATCACCAATCAGTTCGATACGATCTTCCTGTGCTGACTCATGAGCTACAAAACACCAGGAGCCACTTCCTGGTACTCCGTTTTCAAATTCGAAGCAGGCACTAACAGAATCTTCAACCTCATAGAGACCACCTCTGTTAGCCTTAATTCCACGAGCCTCAATAATGGTGCCAAACATATATTGCAACAAATCCAACTGATGAGGAGCCAAATCGTAGAAATAGCCACCTCCTGCCACATCGGGCTGCAAGCGCCACGGCATTTTATCTGGTCGGTCATAGTCAAGTGCTCGTGGAGGCACAGCAAAACGCACCTGCACATTGACAAGACGACCAATACGACCACTATCCACAATTTCCTTCACCTTAAGGAAATAAGGCAGATAACGACGATAATATGCTACAAAACAGGGCACTCCTGTTTCTTCACTTACTCGATTGATTCGCGCACAATCGTCATATGAGGCAGCCAATGGCTTCTCCACATAAACGGGTTTTCCTGCACGCATGGCCATAATGGCATAAGTAGCATGACTCGACGGAGGCGTGGCAACATAGACGGCATTGACATCAGGGTCATCTATGAGCTCTTGAGCATCTGTGTACCATTTGGGTATTCCATGGCAAACAGCATAGCTTCGTGCACGTTTTTCGGTACGACTCATAACAGCCACTACAGTTGAACCCTCAACCTCAGAAAAGGCAGGTCCACTTTTTTTCTCAGTTACTTCTCCGCAACCGATAAATCCCCATTTTACGGTCTCTAACATGCGTATAGTTTCTTTAATTTCATGCAAAGTTAGAAAAAATCTCTTAATTCTTTGCAGTCTTCACCTATTTTTTAAATATAATTGACTACCTTTGGCTTCGATTTCTAAAATTAAAGATTAAATGAATAGTAAAGAGCAAATCGACGAGCTGATGAAACCGCGCAGCTACAGAGCAGTTGTTTCTTCTGGATTCCGTTTCTATACAGCACATTTTCGCACTGTATTTAAGTCTTCATGGCTGATGGCATTAGCCTACTCACTTATGGTCGGTCTTACAGGATTGGTTGCTGCGGTACAAATGCCCAAGGTCGTTATGAAACTGATAACTTTAACACAACACGGTGCAGACAGTACTGCACTTATTGACTCACAGAAGAGTTATTTTATCACAGGTGGACTTCTCGTGGTCTTTGTGATTGTATGTATGCTATTACTCGCAGTTACCATAGGGTGTGTGTTGACACGTCTTAAAGAGCACAAAGAAAACCATACATTAGTGTTGCCTACAAGTTGGTGGAAGCCCAATTTTCTATTAGCGTGGCGAACCGTTAAAGGCGGTATTTTCACTTCCTTACTAACGATAATACCCATTGCATTATTGGCAGGCGGTACCATCGCATATTCCATAGCCTCACCTCAATCTTTCGCTACTCATTCTACTACCGTGTGTGTGGCAGTAGTTATTCTTTCCCTCTTGATTATTGCCTTCGGACTACCCATCGTTCCTACCCTGATACATTATATATTTAGTGAACGCACTCCTTTCCTACAGGCCTTGCGTGCCAACTACAAAGGGGGACTCCGTTTTTGGGGTGGTCTTTTCGCTATCGTAATCATAGATGTTCTATGGGCCATCATCGTTGATCTCATCATCTGCCTTCCTGCCAAAATCCTATTTATGGCCAACCTCTCGGCACAGACAGGCCAACTTTATGGTGACCCATTGTCCATGCCTGCCTATATGCCAATGCTTACCTTTGTGACATTTACCATCTGTGGATTTTTCCAGTTTTTCGCCACTCTTCCGGCTCTATTCCACAGTTATTATGCTTATGGCGCCATCGTTTCTCGTGAACAAGAGCGTTTTCGGCAAGCCAAATGAGCAGAGGTAAAGCTCGCTTTAAATCTGCCATGGCGAGAAAACGAAGGATGAAATCCAACGTTTTCGGCAAGCCAAATGAGCAGAGGTAAAGCTCGCTTTAAATCTGCCATGGCGAGAAAAGACGTCATGAATGGAACATCAGAATACAATAAAAATCATACACTTGATATATTTTCACAAACCCCATAAATTAACATGAAAAGAATACTCTTCATAGACCGGGACGGAACCATAATCAAAGAACCCGAGGACGAACAAATTGATGCTTTTGAGAAACTGCAATTCGTAGAGGGCGCCATCGGCAACCTTGCTTTTCTCAGACAACACACCGACTATGAGCTTGTCATGGTGAGCAATCAGGACGGATTAGGAACCGATTCATTTCCTGAAGAAACATTTTGGCCTGTTCATAATTTCATACTTCAAACGCTGAAGGGCGAAGGTGTTGAATTTGATGATATACTCATCGACCGCCATTTTCCAAACGACAATGCGCCCACGCGTAAACCCGCTACTGGTCTGGTGGAGAAATACATGAACAACCCCGACTACGACATGGCTCACAGCTATGTGATTGGCGACCGAGATACTGATAGACAATTTGCAGAAAATATTGGTTGCCAATTTGCTCAAATCGGCAACTGGAATGAGGTTACAGAACGCATCTTTGCTGGTGACCGTACTGCCGAGGTTCAACGCACCACCAAAGAAACTGATATTTACGTTCGTTTGAATATTGATGGTACGGGGCAATGTGACATACATACTGGATTAGGGTTCTTCGACCACATGCTTGAACAGATTGGAAAACACGGTATGATGGACTTGACCATCCACACCAAAGGCGACCTTCACGTCGATGAGCACCACACCATAGAGGACACCGCTTTGGCGCTGGGCGCTTGCCTGCATCAGGCTTTAGGATCCAAACGAGGCATTGAGCGTTATGGTTACGCATTGCCCATGGACGATTGTCAATGCTCAGTATGTTTAGATTTCGGTGGACGCCCATGGTTGGTATGGGATGCAGAATTTCATCGTGAACGCATTGGCGAAATGCCAACAGAGATGTTTCTGCATTTCTTCAAGAGTCTGAGTGATGCGGCTGCCATGAACCTCAACATCCGTGCTGAAGGTCAAAACGAGCACCATAAAATTGAAGGCATCTTCAAGGCCCTTGCACGTGCTTTGCGCATGGCCGTCAAACGCGATATCTTCCATTACCAACTACCCAGCACCAAAGGAATGCTCTAAGGCTCTCTTAAGTTGGCACGCTTGGTGAAAGCTATATGGCTAACTCGTATAAAAAACATAGGTTGCTAACTTATCATGAAAGAGGATACTTAGCAACCTATGTTTTTATAATGAATTATTTTTTCCGTTTCATAGAGTCGCTTCATCAAGAAGATTATCTGCGACCTTTAAAGACACTGGTAATGGGTTGTCCACGCCATGCCTGGGGACGTTTTAGATGGAAAATTTCAGCAATAGTGGCAGCCACGTCAAACTGCATCATCACATCTGTAATTTGATATCCCTCCTTAATACCTTTTCCATAGATAATAGTATGACGATTAGAGATTAAAAATCACATATAAAGAAAAACTGCCAACCTCATCCAATTACGGAAAGGTTGGCAGCCTATCTTATGAATAATCAGTGTATTCTATCTTAGAAGTCCTTGGTCATCTCATCCACTTCGGCATTAATGTGAGCAATGAAGTCTTCGATGGTCATCACCTTCTGCTCGCCACCACCTTGTGGGCGTACTGCAACTGTGCGATCTGCTTGTTCCTTTTCGCCTACAATCACCATGTATGGGATACGCTTCAATTCGTTGTCGCGAATCTTTCTACCGAGCTTTTCGTTGCGTAAGTCAATGGTAGGACGTACACCACCATCTTGCATCATCTTAGCAACTTCCTTGGCATAGTCGTTATATTTCTCTGACAGAGGCAAAATAGCCACCTGATCAGGTGTGAGCCAAAGTGGGAAATGTCCACTTGTATGCTCAATAAGTACGGCGGTGAAACGTTCGAGTGAACCGAATGGTGCACGGTGTACCATGACAGGAGTCTTCTTCTGGTTGTCCTCGTCGGTATATTCCAACTTGAAACGCTTAGGCAGGTTGTAGTCCACCTGAATGGTACCCAACTGCCAACGACGACCAATGGCATCCTTAATCATGAAGTCAAGTTTAGGACCATAGAAAGCAGCCTCGCCATATTCTACCTTGGCATGGAGACCTTTCTCCTCACATGCTTCAACAATAGCTTTCTCTGCCAATGCCCAGTCCTCATCGGTTCCCACATACTTCTCATGGTCGTTAGGGTCACGAAGAGAAATCTGTGCTTCAAAATTGAAGCCGAAAGCCTTCAGCACGATTCCGATAATGTCCATTACGTTGAGGAACTCTTGTTTTACCTGATCAGGACGACAGAAGATATGAGCGTCATCTTGCGTGAACGAACGCACACGAGTCAGTCCATGAAGCTCACCGCTCTGTTCGTAACGATAAACTGTTCCGAATTCAGCAATGCGCAAAGGCAGATCGCGATATGAACGAGGTTTCCATGCAAAAATCTCGCAGTGATGCGGACAGTTCATAGGTTTCAACATGTATTCCTCATCCTCCTCTGGAGTATGGATGGGTTGGAATGAATCCTTGCCATAATGTGCATAGTGCCCTGAGGTAACGTAGAGGTTTTTAGAACCAATATGCGGAGTAATAACTTCCTTATATCCAAAGCGCTTTTGTACTTTACGCAAGTGTTCCTGCAAGAGCAAACGAAGTTCTGTACCCTTGGGAAGCCAGATAGGAAGTCCCTTACCAACATTCTCTGAGAACATGAAGAGTTCCATTTCCTTGCCGATCTTACGATGATCGCGCTTCTTGGCTTCTTCCAGCATAACGAGGTATTCGTCAAGCATCTTCTTCTTGGGGAATGATACACCGTAGAGACGTTGCATCTGGTGACGTGTAGCATCGCCACGCCAGAAAGCTCCAGCAACATTGGTGAGCTTGATAGCCTTGATTTCTCCTGTGTTCATGAGGTGCGGACCACGACAAAGGTCGGTAAATGCTCCCTGTGTATAAGTTGTGATGGTACCGTCTTCAAGATCTTGCTCAATGTGTTCACACTTATAGGTCTGTCCTGCTGCTGCAAACTCCTTGAGGGCATCAGCCTTGGCCACCTCTTTGCGAACCACGGGCTCTTTCTTCGAAGCCAGTTCCTTCATTTTAGCTTCAATCTTTGGGAAATCACTCTCTTTGATGCTTTCGCCGTCTTTCAGCAGCACATCATAGAAGAAACCGTTCTCGACAGCAGGTCCGAAACCAAATTGGATGCCAGGATACAACTCCTGCAAAGCCTCCGCCAACAAGTGTGCAGAAGTGTGCCAAAATGTGTGTTTACCTTGCTCATCGTCCCATTTATAAAGCTCAACCTGAGCATCTTCCATAATGGGGCGGTTCAGTTCCACTGTTTCGCCATTCACTCCGCAAGCCAATACGCTGCGTGCCAAAGCTGGCGAGATGCTTTCGGCAATCTGAAGTCCAGTAACGCCCTGCTCATACGAGCGAACAGAACCGTCTGGGAAAGTAATGTTGATCATATCTACAATATATGTTTAAGTTTAAATCGAGTGCGAAATTACAAAGTTTTCGGCAAACGACCAAATATTCCTTCGTGAACTTCCAATTATTGGTGCGACATTCCCCGTATTCTCGTTTTTTTTTCTTAAATTTGCAGTCTATTTATCTTATTCCAGTGTAGATTATGGACAATACAACAATAGCCCCACAACAGCTCCAACGCATGAAAGAACTGGTTGAGCAACTCAACCGTGCATCAGAAGCCTATTACAACGGACAAGGCGAACTGATGACAGATTTTGAGTGGGATGCTCGTTTCGATGAGCTCCGTCAATTAGAACAGCAGACCGCCACCGTGTTACCCGATTCGCCTACCCATAACGTATCGCATGACGATATGGCGGGAAAGAAAGAGGAACATGAATTTGCTGCACTTTCATTGGCAAAGACCAAGCTCACCACAGATCTTGAGAAATGGGCAGAAGGGCTCCCTATATGGATATCGTGGAAACTTGACGGACTGACACTTGTGGTGACTTACGATGGAGGACGTCTGTCGAAGGTGGTGACACGCGGAAATGGTCACATCGGTACCAATATCACCCATTTGGCTCAAGCCATCAGCGGTATTCCGCAACAAATTAAAGAGTTGGGACACACGGTAATACGTGGAGAAGCGGTTATCAGTTATGCCGATTTCGAACAGTTTGAAATGGAAAGAGGCGAAGGGTTCGCCAATCCTCGCAATTTAGCATCGGGAACCCTAACATTGAAAGATACGGATGAAGTACGCCGACGTCATGTACAATGGATTCCATTTACATTAGTCTATTGTGAACACGAAATCGTGTCGTGGGGCGAACGCATGAACTGGCTTGACAGTATGGGATTCAATACGGTGGAGCGAAC
The DNA here is from genome assembly GCF_002251345.1 of Prevotella sp. P4-119. Classification (NCBI taxonomy): domain Bacteria; kingdom Pseudomonadati; phylum Bacteroidota; class Bacteroidia; order Bacteroidales; family Prevotellaceae; genus Prevotella; species Prevotella sp. P4-119. The sequence goes on from NZ_NPJB01000071.1 coordinate 59,312, forward strand.
TGCTGTGCAACAGCCAAACACAAAGAATATACAGGAAGTGATCGACGCGTTCACCCTGCGTGTCACCAACCGGACCTGTCCTTTCCCCGTTGACGGACTCGTCGTATGTTACGATGATACCGACTATGCACAAACAGGTTCTGTCACAGGCCATCATGCCACACGCGCTGGTCTGGCCTTCAAATGGCAAGACGAGGCTGCAGAAACAGAACTCAAAGAGATTGAGTGGTCGTGTGCTGCCAATACCATATCCCCTGTGGCTATTTTCCAACCAGTCAACCTTGAAGGCACGACCGTGCAGCGTGCATCACTCTGCAATATTAGTGAGTGTGAACGACTGGGCATTGGTGGTGCCGGCACACGCATAGAGGTCATCAAAGCCAATAAAATCATCCCCAAGGTCATTAAAGTCTGTCAGACTGTGGGCGAGTTGCATATTCCTGCACAATGTCCAGTCTGTCACGCAGCAACGGAAGTGCGTATCAGCGAGACGAGCGGTACTCGAACGCTTCATTGTACCAACGGTCATTGTCCCGCCAAGCAACTTCGCATCTTTGCCCGTTTTGTATCCAAGGAGGGTATGAACATCGATGGAATTTCAGAGCAAACCATCGCAAAATTTATCAATAAAGGATGGATTAGTGAGTTTGCCGATATTTTCACCCTTGGCGACCATATCCGCGAAATAGCGCAGATGGATGGTTTTGGACAGCGGTCGGCATCAAATATTAAGCAAAGTATAGAAAAAGCACGCCAGACCGAGGCCCACCGTCTGCTCTATGCTCTTACCATTCCACTCTGCGGAGCAGATGTTTGCAAGCGACTACTTGCTGCCTACCCTTTGGAGACACTTGTTAACGAAGCGACAAAAGACGAGGGAGATCTCTTTGCCACACAACGCGAGCCACAAGAAGTGTTTGCCCATGTGGCAGGTATAGGTCCTGAGAAGTCAGCTTCTTTTGTTCGATGGTTCAGAAACACAGACAATCTGTCTCACTATCAGCGACTCATGCAGCAAATTACGGTCAGCCAAGCTTCTTCCCAGCCTACAGGAAGCCGTTGTGAAGGTCTAACCTTTGTGATTACTGGCGATGTGCACCATTACAAGAACCGTAATGCCCTCAAGGCGTACATCGAGAGCCAGGGCGGTCATGTGGCATCGGCAGTCAGCGGTAGTACAAGTTTCCTCATCAATAATGACGTTCAATCAACATCGGGCAAAAACCGTAAAGCACAACAACTGAATATTCCTATTATATCGGAAGACCAATTCGTTGCCGACTACGGAGAATAACCGACTTTCTTATAATTTAAATCATTAAACAACTATGAATTTTTCAGGATTGATAATAGCCGTCATCACCTTTCTGGTTATCGGCATATTCCACCCTATCGTCATCAAGTGTGAATACTATTTCGGCACACGATGCTGGTGGGCCTTTGCCCTTGCCGGTATCGTCTTTATCGCCGCCAGTCTAATTGTTGCTGACAATATCATCAGCCCCATATTAGGCGTTGTGGGATGCTCGTGCCTCTGGAGTATTCTTGAGATTTTCGAACAAAAAGGACGAGTCGAAAAAGGTTGGTTCCCCATGAACCCCAAACGAAAAGACGAATACAAGAAACGTTAAGTGAACTTTGCATCTGCTCTCGATTCGAGGCGCCGTGACCATTGGTCGAGACGCCTTCGGGATGGATTCGGGATTGCTTTATCGTCTTATCGTCTATTGAACAATCTTAAACTTGGCAAATTTCAGTAAGAGTTGCTTGGTACCTGTGTTGCGGAATTCTACTGTAGCTTTGGCATTTTCTCCACTACCGTCAATACGTAGAACAGTTCCCACTCCGAAACGTTGATGCTCGATAACGTTACCTTCTTTTAATGCCGTTGTTGCAGATGATGCTGAAGTAGAAGAAACGACCCTGTTCACGGGTTTGAAACGATTACCACCCGCATTCTGAAGTTGCTGACGGAAGGAGGGAGACAACGGATCAACACTTGACTCCGGTTGACGAGGAGCCACAATACGGGGTTTGGGGTCTGCCTTAAATTGTGAGGCCACCGGATGAGGATTCTGTTGCCATGAAGAACCGCTTCGTGAAGACTGTCCTGAGAAGGAATTCCCATAAACAGATTTTGTTCTTGAACCAGACAGGCTCTCAGCTCGTCCATAATCCTGACGTCCTGACTCCACCCGAAGGAAACGGGTGTCAATATCCTTTATAAACCGCGAAGGAGTGTCATATTCCAACTTACCATAACGCCAACGGTTCTGAGCACATGTCAATATACAATGACGCTCTGCTCTCGTTATAGCCACATAAAGTAAACGACGTTCCTCTTCCAACTCACGTGTAGAACCGGCACTCATGGGAGATGGAAAGATGTTCTCTTCAAGTCCCACGACAAATACCGTAGGAAATTCCAATCCCTTGGCACTATGTACAGTCATCAGCGCCACGCGGTCGTCTTCATCACCTTGTTCGCTGTCAAGGTCTGTCAACAACGCCACATCCTGCAGATAGTCTGCCAGCGACATTTGTTCGACTAATCCCTCTTCACGATGGTTTTCTACAAAATCCTTCAAACTGCCAAGAAATTCTTCAAGGTTTTCCTGACGTGCCACATCATCTGGATTTTTCGAAGCATAGATTTCCTTACTTATACCACTCTCCATGATAATGGCGTGACCTATCTCATAAGCATCTTCAGCAGCCATTCGAACACGCCACCCTTCTATGAGTTGACAGAAGGCATCCAGGCGAGTCAAAGTTGATTTCCCAACAGGAATGGGATGCAGATGCGGTTGTGAGATGACAGACCATAGACTGACGCCATCATGATTAGCAACATCTATAATCTTGCGAAGAGTCGTATCGCCAATGCCTCTTGCCGGATAGTTGATAATACGACGCAAAGCCTCCTCATCGTCGGGGTTGACAACGACACGATAATAAGCCGTAACATCCTTGATTTCTTTGCGTTGATAGAAACTCAGTCCGCCATAGATGCGATATGGGATATTATCTTTCAGCATTTGTTCCTCAAAGGCACGACTCTGCGAATTGGTACGATAGAGTATTGCAAAATCGCAATAACGTCCGTTTTCCGTCTTTCTGATACGTCGGATATCATTACATACGATAATAGCCTCCTCCTTGTCACTATAGGCTGGTTTAAGTACAAGGTGTTCACCTTCGTCATTCTTACTATAAACCGTTTTTGGAATCTGCCGTTGATTATGACGGATCAGACTGTTTGCTGCATCAACGATATTTTGGGTTGACCGGTAATTTCGTTCGAGTTTGAAGAGGCGTGTATTGGGGTATTCCTGTTGGAAATTAAGAATATTGTCGATATTAGCACCACGGAATCCATAGATACTCTGGGCATCATCGCCAACCACACAGATACGTCCTGTGGGTTTGGTGAGTTGCGAGACAATAGCTTGTTGGACGTAGTTGGTATCTTGATACTCATCCACGAGTACATACTGAAAACGGTCGATATACTTCTGCAAGACCTCTTCATTAGCATCGAAAAGCATAAAGGTGTTCACCAGTAAATCATCAAAATCCATGGCATTGGACTGTCTGCAACGCTCACAATACCTTTTATATATTGCAGAAATTGACGGTTGACGACGTATTGCATCATCTTTCGCCCATGCACTCATAGCATAAGTCTGTGGTAACACCAGATGGTTTTTCGCCATGGAGATGCGATCGGCAACAGAAGCGGGTTTATAGATCTTATCGTCAAGATTCATTTCCTTGATGATGTTCTTCACCAGCGAACGGGAATCGCTTTGGTCGTATATCGTAAAGGACGACTGATAACCAATGGCTTCCGCTTCAACTCGCAGGATGTGTGAGAAAACGGAATGAAAGGTACCCATGTGAAGGCCGCGAGCTCTGTCTGTACCAACCAGATTCGCAATACGTTCCTTCATCTCGCGAGCTGCTTTATTTGTAAATGTCAATGCAAGGATATTCCACGGAGCCAGTCCTTTTCTCAAAAGGTATGCTATTTTATAGGTCAGCACACGCGTTTTGCCCGATCCTGCCCCTGCAATAACTAATTGCGGACCATCACACCATTCTACTGCTGTGCGCTGGCTTTCGTTAAGATTGTCGAGTATATCTTCCATTGTCATTTGTTTTTTTTTCAATAGGGTTTTGATAGAATGAGCCCTCGATTCTCATCGGGGGCTCATAACAACACAAACACAAAATAAAAACGCAGTCCCACTATTGAAGACTGGTTAGTCGTAACTATAATTTAAAAATTATTGTATTCCTTCTTCACGAAGCTTCTGCTGCCAGCGCCACGCACTCATGAGCGTGTCTTCCAGAGAAGTTTCGGCTTTCCATCCCAATACTTTGTTGGCTTTCTCTGGATCAGCCCATACCTTTTCGATATCTCCCTCGCGACGAGGAGCGAAAGTCCAGTTGAGCTTAACGCCTGTAACTTTTTCAAAAGTTTCAACGATTTCCTTGGTAGAGCAGCCATGTCCTGTTCCAATATTGAATACCTCAAGGGCTTCGCTGTCGGTATCAAGCACACGCTCCATGGCTTTCACATGAGCCTTTGCCAAATCCACCACATAGATATAATCGCGGATGCATGTTCCGTCAGGAGTATTATAATCGTTACCAAACACTTTGAGCTGTTCACGAATACCCATAGCGGTCTGGGTTACATAAGGTATGAGGTTCATAGGCACGCCATTGGGCAGTTCGCCGATAATGGCTGTTGGGTGCGAACCAATCGGATTGAAGTAACGCAACAGGATAGCCTTGATGGGTGCTCCGCTGTGAATATCGTCGCGGATAATCTCCTCGTTGATCTGCTTGGTGTTACCATAAGGACTCTCTGCCGGTTTGATAGGAGCATCCTCTGTAACAGGAAGGTTCTCTGGATCTGGCTGACCATAAACCGTACAGCTTGACGAGAAAATAATGCCTTTCACATCATGCTTAGGCATGAGTTCCAGCAAATTCACCAAACTCACAATATTGTTACGATAATAAAGTAAAGGCTTCTCAACACTCTCGCCCACAGCCTTCGATGCAGCGAAATGGATAATTCCAGAAATATCGGGATACTTTGAGAACACACGGTCCATCGCAGCAAAATCGCAGCAATCCACTTGCTCGAATGCAGGACGAACTCCCGTAATCTTCTCGATACCATCCACCACCTTTGCATCGGAGTTGGACAGATTGTCAACTATCACCACTTTATATCCGGCATTCTGCAGTTCTACGGTAGTGTGACTACCGATGAATCCTGTTCCACCTGTTACAAGAATTGTTTGCTTCATTTTCTTATGCTTTAAGAGAATCTTTGCAAAGTTACACATTATTTTCTTATAAAAAAAATATATTTGCGGAAATATGACCTATATCTTATATTTCTTTTTTTTATGATGTGCTTTTTGGGGTACTCCTGTGGTATTCATGTGGGCGGCTGTCTTAATGCCACGATAGCCATTCCACCGGCTGATAATACGACGCACATAGTCTTCGGTTTCTGTTCCACGCATATATCCGTTCTTCACCACTGGGTCATTATAATATTGCGGTTGCGATAAAGCAAGGATATACTGACTCACATCATTCCAGCGATGCGGGTCACGACCGTGCTTGCGGGTGAGTGCCATGGCGTCTCTCACATGATACGACCCGCCATTATAGGCTGCCAGTACAAATTTGATACGTTCCGTCCGATTGGGAATATCTCGGAAATGTCCGTCCAGTTCCTCAATAAACTTCACAGCAGCGGCAATATTCTTGTCTGCATCAAACAAATCGGAATGAGCCAGTCCGAGATGGTTTGCTGTTGACGGCATGATCTGCATCAGACCACAGGCACCTGCCCATGAACGCGCTTGCGAGTCGAATGTTGACTCTTGATAACATTGAGCTGCCAAAAGTCGCCAGTCCCATCTGATACGACGGGCATGTTGCTGGAATTGTGCATCATATTTAGAAATCACGCCTCCTTTCGCATTGAGCATCGGCGCAAATACGCGTCGGCGAACCGAACGAGACGACAGCAGATACTGTTCTTCCTTACGTGTCTCGGCAATCAGCTGAGGACGAAACCATGCTTTTATTTCTTTTTCCAATTGAGGTTTATCGGGACCTATCCGCCACGCCAGCCGATCGTCTCGTCCTGCGAACAGCGCCACATCGGCTTCACCATCCTTGATGCGGCGCACCATCTCTGCCGAATCCCGACAGACCTCGACGCGCAGTCCCACGCCAATCTTTTCCGCAAAGCGTTGACACAGCAGGTATTGAGTTCCAAGATAATGACCATGATAATCATAATAGGTCTCTGGACCCGTCATGGTCAAAACAATCATTTCGCCATTACCCACAATCTGCTCCAAGTCAAAATCTGCCGACAACGAATCTTGCTCCTCTCCCCAAGGTGTGAGTTGAGGTTCATCCTGTTGGTGCTTGCATGCAGCACACAAAAGCAAGAGAGCAAAAACGTGTATATATATTCTCTTTCGCATCAATTTATTAAAATTTCGTTGCAAAAGTAATCAATTTTTTGGAAATATTACCAGAATTGCGTACTTTTGCAAAGGAAATCATCAGAAATAGATTTTTATATGTTGAGAATTGCAGTACAATCCAAAGGTCGTCTGTTTGACGACACGATGAATCTGCTCGCAGAAGCAGATATCAAAGTCAGTTCAGGACGACGCACCCTATTGGTACAATCACAGAATTTCCCCTTAGAAGTGCTCTACTTGCGCGACGACGATATTCCACAGAGCGTTGCAAGTGGTGTTGCTGACATTGGCGTAGTAGGTGAAAACGAATTTGTAGAACGTGGCGAAGATGCTGAAATCATCTCACGCTTGGGATTCTCCAAATGCAGACTTTCACTGGCCATTCCTAAAGACATCAATTATCAGGGGTTGGCATGGTTCAACGGCAAGAAAATTGCCACATCCTATCCTAATATCCTGCAACATTTCATGGAGCAGCACAACATCAACGCCGAAATCCACGTCATCACAGGTTCCGTAGAAATCAGTCCGGGAATCGGTTTGGCTGATGGTATCTTCGACATCGTCAGCAGCGGATCCACATTGGTCAGCAACAACCTGAGTGAGGTGGAAGTGGTCATGCAGAGCGAGGCATTACTCATCGGCAACAAGAATATGAGTCAGGAGAAGCGCGAAATACTCGAACAGATGCTCTTCCGCTTTAAGGCCGTCAAAGACGCAGAAGACAAGAAGTACGTGCGCATGAATGCCCCCAAGGCAAGACTACAGGAAATCATCAGCGTATTGCCAGGACTGAAGAGTCCTACTATCATTCCATTGGCCGACGACGACTGGTGCTCCGTACATACCGTACTCGATCAAAAGCGTTTCTGGGAGATTATCGGCAAACTGAAAGAAATGGGTGCACAAGGCATTCTTGTGACTCCTATTGAAAAAATGATACTTTAAGCGAAAGACAAACGCTTCTTTATCACTTATCCTGTCACTTACAGGTTAACCCCCACAAGAGTAGAGCAAGGTAATTGCTCTACTCTATGCTATTAAAAAAGGAAATAACATAACGGAAGGAATTTAAGCTATGAGAACTTATCGATACCCGCAACAAAACGAATGGAAAGAAATTATCCAGCGTCCACATCTGGACCTCTCCAAGCTCCATGCCACGGTGACTGGGGTGCTCAACGACATCAAAGAGCATGGCGATGAGGCTGTCAAGAAGTACGAGGCGCAGTTTGACCACGTAACACTCCATTCTTTGGCTGTTTCAGCACAGGAGATGGACGAGGCAGAACATCTGTTGGATGATAAACTGAAAGCTGCCATCATTTTGGCACATGAAAACATTCATGCCTTTCATGCAGCACAAAAGTTTGAAGGGAAACCCATTGAAACGCGTCAAGGCGTAAAATGCTGGCAAAAAAGTGTGGCGATCGAAAAAGTCGGATTGTATATTCCTGGGGGTACTGCCCCACTCTTCTCCACAGTTCTCATGCTGGCTACTCCTGCAAAAATTGCAGGATGCAGCGAAATCGTACTCTGCACCCCGCCAAACAGCGAAGGCAAGGTGAATCCTGCCATTCTCTATGCTGCACAGGTGGCTGGCGTCAACAGAATCTTCAAGGCTGGAGGTGTACAGGCCATAGGTGCCATGGCATACGGAACGGAAAGCGTACCGAAAGTCTATAAGATTTTTGGACCGGGAAACCAATACGTCATGGCTGCCAAACAACAGGTTAGTCTCGACGAGGTGGCTATCGACATGCCCGCTGGACCGTCGGAAGTATGTGTCATTGCCGACCACCAGGCCAATGCAACATTCGTAGCAGCAGACCTGCTGTCTCAGGCAGAACACGGAATCGACTCACAGGTGTTGCTCATCACCACCTCTGAGGAGAAACTCCAGGAGATACAAGAGGAGGTTAATCGCCAACTGCAAGCATTGCCACGCAAGGAAATGGCAGCAAAAGCGTTGGAAAACAGCAACTATGTCTTGGTAAGCGATCTCGATGAGGCCATGAAACTGTCTAATGCCTATGCACCGGAACACCTCATTTTGCAGGTTGAGGACTATGAGGCCTTAGCAGAAAAGGTCATCAATGCAGGAAGTGTCTTCCTCGGAAAATATGCCTGCGAGAGTGCAGGAGACTATGCAAGCGGCACCAACCACACACTCCCCACTCATGGCTATGCAACAGCCTACAGCGGCGTGAATCTCGACAGCTACTGCCGTAAAATCACCTTCCAACACCTTACAGAACAAGGCATCAGGGAAATTGGCCGCGCCGTGGAACTCATGGCAGAAGCCGAACAGCTTGATGCTCACCGTAACGCAATGACAGTTAGAATAAAATCGCTTAAAGCATGAAACAACTTGAACAACTGGTAAGACCAAATATTTGGAAACTCGCACCTTATAGCTCTGCCCGCGACGAATACTCTGGCAAGCAGGCTCACGTCTTTCTCGATGCCAACGAGAATCCGTACAGCATGACCGACAATAACAGATACCCCGACCCACTCCAGCGAGAACTCAAAGTGGCGCTGTCCAAGGTCAAGGGTGTCGCTCCTGAGCATATTTTTCTCGGTAACGGTAGCGACGAAGCTATCGACCTGCCTTACCGCATCTTCTGCGAACCGGGACGCGACAACGTGGTGGCCATCGAACCTACATACGGCATGTACCGCGTGTGCGCAGATATCAATAATGTGGAATATCGCACAGTGACGCTCAACGAGAGTTTCCAGTTTCAGGCCGATCAAATATTGCAGGCTTGCGACGAGCACACCAAACTGATATGGTTCTGTTCGCCCAACAATCCTACAGGAAACTCACTCGACAGACAGGAGATGCTCCATGTCGTAGAACGCTTCCAGGGTATTGTCATCATCGATGAGGCGTACATCGATTTCTCACGCCAGCAGTCGTTCCGTAGCGAACTGGCAACCCACCCCAACCTCATTGTGCTCAACACCATGAGCAAGGCATGGGCATTGGCAGCAATCCGCTTGGGCATGGCATTTGCCAGCAAGGAAATCATCGATATATTTAATAAGGTGAAATACCCCTATAATATCAACCGGCTGACACAGGCAGAGGCGATGGAAGCCCTTGCCAACCCCTATGACGTGGATAGATGGGTGAAAAGTATTCTCGACGAGAGAGTTCGCATGATGAAAGCATTCCTCGAATTGCCGGTTTGCCAACAGGTATTTCCGTCAGATGCCAACTTCTTTCTGGCTCGCATGACCGATGCACCGTCTATCTATGACTATCTGGTCGATCATGGAATTATTGTACGCAACAGATCACGCATCACACTATGTCATAACTGTCTGCGTGTGACCATCGGACTGAAGAGCGAGAACAACGAACTTATTGCTGCATTACGGCAATACGTACAATAAACCCGATGTCCATGGAAAGACTGTGGAATGCCAATTACGTGAAGGTCATGACAGCCAATTTCTCGCTGTTCTTTGCCTTCTATCTCCTGACACCTCTCCTGCCACTCTATCTCAGCGAAACTTTCGGAGCTACGAAAGACGTGATAGGACTGGTGCTTTCGGGATATACCGTTACGGCATTACTCTTCCGGCCATTCAGCGGTTATTTTGTTGATACGTTTCCTCGAAAGAAGGTGCTCATGGTATGCTTTGCCGCATTCTCCATCTTCTTTGCAGGATATCTGGCTGCAGGAACCTTGTTGATGTTTGCATTGGTCAGAACATTACACGGAGGACCCTTTGGTGCGCTCACGGTTGCCAATTCAACGGTAGCCATCGATGTGCTCCCTTCCTCACGACGTAATGAAGGCGTGGGCTATTATGGCCTGAGCAATAATCTCGCCATGGCCATCGCACCAACATTTGCCATTTATATCTATGCCGAGACCCACAATTTCGAATTGCTGTTTTGGATGGCTTTGATTATAGCGACATTCGGTTGGATGATGGATGCGACAGTTCGGCTAAAGCCCACTACCGTCAATCAGGCACCTAAGCGCATCTCCCTCGACAGATTCTTTCTGGCACGTGGCTGGATGCTGGGGTTCAACATGATATTCTTCGGATTCTGTTTTGGCGTACTGAGCAACTATCTGGCGATCTACGGCAAACAGGTCTTGGGAATGACTGGAGGAACAGGAACGTGGTTTCTGCTCTGTTCCATCGGTCTGATGATGTCGCGACTACAGGGGAGCAAGGCGCTACGCCAAGGCAAACTCACACAAAATGCGACAGAGGGCATGCTCCTCTCGCTGGCAGGATACACCATCTTCGTCGCCTGTCCTGACATGGTCGGCTATTACGGCTCAGCCATACTCATCGGATTAGGCAACGGACACCTGTGGCCTGCCTTCCAGAATATGATAATCTCCATGGCACACCACAACGAGCGAGGCACGGCAAACTCCACCATACTCATCTCGTGGGACGTAGGCGTCGGCATAGGCATTATCGCTGGCGGAGCCATTGCCGAGCACTTAGGCTACGCTACCGCATTCTGGACCGTATCAGTCACTCATGCGCTGGGAGTATTGCTCTATTTCGTGCGAACCAGAAGATTCTTCCTCTCAGGACGTTTAGATCAGCCATCGGCATCCTGACATCGGACAAACGACATCCATCACCCCTATAATTCTAATAAAATTGGAAAAGAAGAAAAAGGAATTGACGCTCAAGAAACGACCATCGGTCTTTCTGTCTATACTGCCGCTAATTGTATTGGTGGTCATGCTGACCTTCACCATCCGATCGTTTGGCAGCGATTCTCTCGAAGGAGCAAGCCAAATCACACTACTCTCTGTATCGGCGCTTTGCGTACTCATCGGAATGGTATTCCTTCATGTGCCGTGGGCAAGTTTTGAGAAAGCCATCACGAAAAATGTGGCAAGTGTGGCAAGTGCCCTCACCATCCTGCTGTTCATCGGTGCGTTAAGTGGCGCATGGATGGTCAGCGGCGTTGTCCCTATGCTCATCAGCTACGGAATACAGCTTATCCATCCCGATATTTTCCTCGCTTCTGCCTGCGTCATCTGTGCCTTGGTAAGCCTTATGACGGGTAGTTCGTGGACCACCATTGCCACCATCGGAATAGCACTGATGGGCATCGGACGCGCACAGGGATTTAGCGACGGATGGATTGCCGGAGCCATCATCAGCGGCGCCTATTTCGGCGATAAGATTTCGCCCCTTTCCGAAACCACCGTATTGGCGTCTGGAAGCATGGGCGTTCCCTTGTTCCGCCACATCCGATACATGCTGATCACCACCATTCCTTCCTTGACCATTGCGCTGATACTCTTTACCATAGGCGGTATTGTGTGTACCACCAACGACAGTCAGAACATCATGTCGTTTACAGTCGCTTTGGAACAGCGTTTCCATATCACCCCATGGCTTCTGGCAGTCCCTGTACTGACCGGCGTGATGATAGCACGCCGATGGCCGCCATTGATCACGCTGTTTCTCTCCACCTTGACAGCCATCATCTTCGGTCTGATCTTCCAGACCGATGTGTTTCGCGACATCGACCCGTCACTCTTCAAGGCTGCCATGAAGAGCGTTTACGGCAGTACGTCTGTGGCTGACGACATCCCCGTGCTGACTGAACTTGTCTCCACGCGCGGAATGGCTGGCATGATGAACACCATCTGGCTCATCATCTGCGCCATGTGCTTCGGAGGTGCCATGTCGGCAGGTGGCATGGTAGGCGGCATCACACGCCTTTTTGTTCATTTGGTGAAGGGACGCACCACCATGGTAGCATCAACAGCCTGCACCGGAATGATGATGAATCTGGCGGTGGCAGACCAGTATCTGTGTATCCTGCTGACGGGAAATATGTTTAAGGATATCTATGACCGTCAGGGTTACGAGCGCTGCCTGTTGAGTCGCACGACGGAAGATGCCGTTACCGTCACTTCCGTCCTCGTGCCTTGGAACACCTGCGGCATGACGCAGGCCACGGTATTGGGCGTTGCCACGTTCACCTATCTGCCCTATTGTTTCTTCAATATCCTCAGCCCGTTGATGAGCATCTTCATTGCTTCCATCGGCTATAAGATAGTGAGACACAAGCCTGATTTATCCACTGACAACAACAATACGCCATCATGATACAGCAAACCACCTTTTCCCTTGCCCCCAAACGCAGGGGGTGCCATCTGGTGACCAACGAGATACTGGCAAACCTCACCGCTCCGTTGCCTGAAACCGGACTCCTCAACCTCTTCGTACAGCACACCTCGTGTGCACTCTCTATCAACGAAAATGCCGATCCAGATGTGAGAACGGACATGGAAGAGATTCTCAATCATGTTGTAAAAGAAAACGAGTCATACTACCAACATGTATTCGAAGGTGCTGACGACATGCCTGCCCATGCCAAATCATCACTCTTCGGTGTGAGCCTGTCTATTCCCATCACTCACGGCAGACTCAACCTTGGAACATGGCAGGGCATCTATCTCTGTGAATTTCGCAATCATGGCGGATCACGACGTATCGTCGCCACCGTCATATCATGATCTGTAATTCATAACCGCCTAAGCATTATGCAATTTCCTAAATCTATTAAAACAAAGTCTTTAATGCTGATCATGGCAGGCGGACTACTGTTCCAACCGCTTCAAGCCGCCGTACGCGACACCATTTCCCTGTCGCGCAACTGGCAGTTTTACAGAGGCGATGTGGCCCACACCGATGAGTTGAAAGACAAGAGCATGGAAGTGGTTCATCTGCCCCACGATTTCCAGATCTCGCAACCATGGGTTGCTCCGCAACAAGATGAGAAGGTCAACAAAAATGATGCTGCCAACAATACCAAGAGCCGACTCAGCAGCAGAGGATTCAAGGAGATGGCTGTTGGTTGGTACAGGCGTACCGTCACCCCAGACAACAGTTGGAAAAACAGACGCATCGTGCTCGATGTTGAAGGCATCATGCTCGTGGGCGATGTCTATCTCAACGGACAACGGATAGGAGGCACAGACTACGGCTATCTCGGTTTTGAAACCGACATCACCGACAAGCTGATCTTCGGTCAGGAAAACGAAATACTCGTCAGGGCAGACACCCAGTCTCCCGACAATTCACGATGGTACACCGGTGGCGGCCTCTATCGTGACGTGCGCCTGATCATCAGCAATAAAGACACGCATTTTGCACGCCACCCTTTATTCATCACAACCGTTGACAACCGACAGGTGTGCATTCAAGCGGAGCTGTTCAACAAAAGAAAGGCAGAACCCCTGACCGTCGGAGTAACGATCGTTGACCAGAGCGGACAGACCGTTGCCCAACACGAACAACCCCTCCACTACTCGCCACGCTGGCGACAGCGTGAATATCCGTTGGACACGATAACCCTTCAGCATCCACAGCTCTGGTCGTGTGAAAGTCCGTACCTTTACACCGCCATCGTCACGATCTACAACCGTCAGCACCAGCCCCTCGACCAGGTATCGCAGTCCTTCGGCGTGAGAACCATCGCGTTTTCTCCACAATATGGCCTGCGCATCAACGGAAAGAAAGTGCTGCTCAAGGGCTTTGCCAATCACCATACACTCGGCGCATTGGGAGCGGCAGCCTACCCTCGCGCCATTGAAAAGCGCCTGCAACTGATGAAGTCGTTTGGCTACAACCACGTCCGTACTGCCCATAATCCATATAGCGAAGAGTTTCTGAACCTCTGCGACAAATACGGAATCATCGTGGTCAACGAACTGTACGACAAATGGCTGCAACAGTTTGCCGGAGGACGCACGTCCTGGCAGAACCTATGGCAGAACGACATCACAGAATGGGTGCAGCGCGACCGCAACCACCCCTCCGTCGTCATGTGGAGCTTAGGCAACGAACTGCAACAGCGGTCCGACCTCCCCTTCAACGATTGGGGTGTTACCGCCTACCGCCTCATGCGAACCCTGCTGCACCGTTACGACACCACACGTCCCACCACCGTAGCCATGCATCCACGCTATAGGAGTCTCGAAACCGATTCGTTGCCAGCTCCGTTGGCTATCGCAACAGACATCGCCTCCTACAACTACAGATACCAATACTTCCCTGGAGACCGCAAGCGTTATCCCGACCATATCTTCTATCAAAGTGAAGCCAACACCTCGATGATAGGCACCAACTTTTTCGGCATGAACCACGATTGGGTGGTCGGACTGGCATATTGGGGTGCTATCGACTATCTTGGCGAAAGCATGGGGTGGCCCGTCAAGGGATGGAACCAAGGGGTGTTCGACATCTCCTTGCAACCCAAGCCATTGGCATATCTCGTCAAGAGCATGTTTACCACCGAACCCACTGTTCACATCGCCATCCTGGATCATGCGCAGCATAGCGAAGAATGGAACGGCATCAATGTGGCTGTTGACCAATTATCAGATCATTGGAACAGGACAGCAGGCGACACCCTCTCGCTCTACACCTATACCAATGCCGAGGAAGTAGAACTGCTGCTCAACGGAAAGTCATTAGGCAGGAAGCGCAACACCCTATTGCCCACACAGCGCAACCGCATCTTCTGGCGAGGTATCGTCTATCAGCGAGGGCGCCTGGAGGCTGTTGCCCGCAACAACGGAAAGATAGTGGCTCGCCACAGGATAGAAACCACAGGAGCGGCGACTGCCTTACAGATAGAAGCCGACAACAGCCAGTGGAAAGCTGACGGAAAAGACCTGCAACATCTGCGCATCACAGCCATTGACCACCAAGGACGTCGGGTGTGGGATGTCAACGACCCATTGGTGTTTAAGGTAGAAGGTCCGGCAGAGATTGTTGCCACAGACAACGGCGATTTGCAGTCCGATGAGGTTCATGTCGGCAAGCGGCGACACCTCTACCACGGCTCAGCGTTAGTCATTCTGCGTTCCACCGGCGACACCGGCCATGTAAGACTCACCGTTGACAGTAAAGGACGCTATCCTCAAACCATCTGGAAAGGCAGCACATCGCACTCACGAAGATAAAAAAATTTAAGTTTCGCAACTGATGGAATTGATTGAAGTTAAAGTTATCACTCCCCACGGTCGCTCGGGAAGTTAAGAGACAATAGCCTTTTGCCGTAAGACGTAGGACATTTGTCCCTTAACTTCTCTCTAACTTCCCTAACTTCCCTTAACTTCCCCACATGCGAAAGTTCAGTAACAAAACAAACAATGAAAAGAAAGATACTATCCCTCGCCGCCATGGTCCTGACGACCATCACCGGCAACGCCCAAAGCCAGGCTTTCAAGAGTCTGACGGTAGAAGCCTACGAACAAGCTATTGCCGACACAACAGTCATCCGTCTTGACGTGCGCACGTCAGAAGAGTTTGTCGCAGGTCATATAGACCGCGCCATCAACATCGACGTTCTCAATCCCGACTTTGAGCAACGCGCCACCACAACCCTTCCCCTCAGCAAGACCATCGCCATCAACTGTCGCAGTGGCAAGCGAAGCAAGCGTGCCGCCCAAATTCTTGTCCGTCACGGCTATCGCGTCATTGAGCTCGACTCCGGCTATCTCGGTTGGGTGGCAGCCGGCAAGAAAATCATGCGATAATACCACACAGCTCCGTTTCGCCAGAAAGTCAAATGAAGCCCTTGCTTTTGCTTTTTGGAAACTGTAATACTGTAACTGTAACGTTTGTAACGCTTAGGACTGATGACATGGACCTGTTCCTATGACATCCTAAAAAAAATAAGCCCCAAAAAACTTGGAACATATCGTTAATATTCGTATATTTGCAACGTACAATGGTACAAATACAGAAATTAATTTTTCATATTTAAAGGATTTTAAAGAGGCCGTATGCGAATACCGCCTCTTTTCTATTTGTACTATCGCCTTCAACGAAATTTCCGTGTTCTCCGTGTGATCCGTGGATTAAAAATTTCTGTGAGACATTAGATCTTTGTCAGCCCATCAATCCATCTTGATGGCGACATTGTGAAGGCATTGAGTCCTGCCTCTTTTCTAAACCCCTCGAATTCGAGGGGATTAAAACTTGGATTGAATAGTTGTTCCCAAATACCCAGGAATTCTATCGTGTTGCGATTGCGCATCCAATTTGCTATTACACCATTTGGGTCACCACTATTTTTCTGGCGTGCAATATCTTAAAAAAGATTTCCTCCAAAGATTTACCTATGGTTTGTTTTGTCGTGACTCAGCATAGTGAAACCGAACGTTTTCGTTAAGCCAGATGAGCAGAATAAAGCTCGCTTTAATTCTGCCATGGCGAGAAAAGGTGCCATGAAATGGAACTCTCACTCTGTCTTCGCTACTCCAAAACATCTAGCCTTCAGGCTACTAAAAAAATTCACGGAGCACACGGAGTACACGGAATCACGGAACAAGCAGCCCCGGGCTGGAAGCCCAACGGCTTCCTTAGCCCAGGGCGACACCCTGCGGACACAACAAAACATTTTACAATCGTCCTGTAAGGACAAAAGTAAAATCCGTGCGACTAAAACATCCGTGTGCAACCTTAAGAGGCTTCACCTACCATACATCTTTCATCATCCAGCTGATGGTGATAAAAACGGCAAAAGCTACAAATAATAATATGTACATAATCTATATTTAAATTGTTGATAATCCAATGTGGTTTCGTTTAACCCCATTTTCCTTCTATATCATAGTAAGGTTTTCGCCTCCAAAATTACACATTTTTCTTCAATCCACAAACTATTTCCACCTTTTATTCCATTTATATAGGTATATTTGAGGCTAAAACGATAATCCATAGTTTTGCTTTATCGAAACTGTTATCTGTAACGCTTGTAATTGATGACATTGACCTGAACCCATGACATTTTAATCTACAATAGTAGAAATTACTTAGGCATTATAGCCTACCACGGTTGAACTCGGCGGTTACTTGTGATCTACAATAGTAGAAATTACTTAGGCATTATAGCCCTACACACATGGTGACGTGACGATGGAATCTACAATAGTAGAAATTACTTAGGCATTATAGCCAACAATCATCCATACGTGTTCTGCCATCAATCTACAATAGTAGAAATTACTTAGGCATTATAGCCCAGTACGAAGAACTCTTTGATGCCGAATCTACAATAGTAGAAATTACTTAGGCATTATAGCCCAAGATATTCGTATCGCCGCTGCTGTATATCTACAATAGTAGAAATTACTTAGGCATTATAGCCCGGAATGGCGACCGTGGCACGCACATTCAATCTACAATAGTAGAAATTACTTAGGCATTATAGCCGCCTCCGATAACGCAGACGGGTATCAAATCTACAATAGTAGAAATTACTTAGGCATTATAGCCAGGAAAGCATGAGACAAGAACAACACCAAATCTACAATAGTAGAAATTACTTAGGCATTATAGCCACGAGTCGAACAACCTGCTGGCCACCAAGATCTACAATAGTAGAAATTACTTAGGCATTATAGCCCTAAAGTCCAGATCGTTGATGCTTTGACCGATCTACAATAGTAGAAATTACTTAGGCATTATAGCCCTACACCAAGGCACAGGCCGATGCTGCCAATCTACAATAGTAGAAATTACTTAGGCATTATAGCCGCTCAGCAGGACGTGGCAGACACCATCACATCTACAATAGTAGAAATTACTTAGGCATTATAGCCTCTTCGCTGATCCACATGTCGCAGTCAGATCTACAATAGTAGAAATTACTTAGGCATTATAGCCGTCCATAGGGATGAGAACGCAATGCCCAAATCTACAATAGTAGAAATTACTTAGGCATTATAGCCTCTATTCGCGTGCAAAGATACAAAAAATATAGCAACTATCAACTATTCAAAGGGTATTATTTTCGACATGTTATACCCCCTATCAACAAAAATCGCACTTCGCAGATTGCGCAACTGATTGTGTTATAACAAGATGTATCATATTTCGCAATTACATATAGACAGAGGTTTGTACTCTCAAAAAAAGACGATTGGTTTGTCTCGATGAATCGCGCTACCATATTTTATCATTCTGTTAGTGTCTGCTTCGAAAACAATCACGCTATCATCTGGCATAAAATGGTTAGCATAAGCCTGTATTTTAGCAATAAGGTTATCCATTATCCTTTTGGAATTGACAACTTCATATACAGAAAGCTGAAGTCTAATAGCGCCATTTTTCTTCAACATTTTTGAGAAATTGGTGCGCATTTTATCGTCTTTTATGTCGTAACTCACAATAATCATTAGAACGAGAAAATAGGATATGATTTAACAGATTTTCTTCCCATAAAACAACGATAATACTGTTGAATATATGCGAAAATATCACTTTTCCTGACTATCAGTGAATCGTAATATACTCGATAGTAATCAGCACAACGTTCATATTTCAAAGAATATTCTCGTTTATTAAGAACAAAATCTTTCTCCGAAAACTGCTTACGATTAAATGCTAATAAAGTTGCATGGTCTATTATACAACGGAAAGGTTCCATTAAATCACAGACCAAAGATTTGCGCTTAAACCAAAGACGATGATACACACCTACATAAAGATCAAACCCATACATACGCACGAAACACTCTATAAAATTAAACAAAATGGTATAGCCTATATCCAAAGCAACATTAAGAACATCAGTTTTCATCCTTGCATGCCTACCGTGCCAGCCATAGTTTTGAAAATAGGCTGCAAAGAATGTTCTTGCAATTGCCCCTTCCAACCCCATAAGTTGGTTATAATCATCAATATCAGAAAGAGTATCAAGAGCAGCAGCACACTGCCTGATGGCTTCTGCCGTCAGTTCATCTTTTCTACGAGTCTTTTGTAAAACTAAACTTTGATTTTGTATCTTATTGCGAACAATTTGTAAAGCTAAAGCCAAATCTGTATCTTTTTGTTCGTGTTGACGTTGCCGAAGCAAATAATTCGCTTCTGCTGAATCCGACCAATAAAAAACTGGACGAAGATTTGGCTTCATAACTACCAAAGCTACTCCATACTTTTTGCATTTATCAATCAATGGAGTTGTCACTGTGATGTGACCAATAATGAAAAGAGCCAACAACTTTTGGAAGGGAAACTTAGTCAAGGTCTTTTTCTTATCACCTTCAATTTCCTCTAGCATCAGTTCTCCGCTATTTACTCGAAGACTTCGGTCGTGCTCAATACAATTGACCACGAATATGGTTCGCATTTCTATGTCTTTATGTGTAAACATTATCCGTATTCGTTTTATCGCAAAGATTGCAATAAATGCAATGGATGCACTTATTTGGATTTACCAGTATCGTAGTAGAAGCAGGATTATAACGTTTGAACTGTTCTATGAATCCTATCAATTCCTGTTTACCAAGCTCTCCCGGCAAGTCAACCGGAATCATTTTATTGGTAGATATTTCATAGAAAGCAAGCTGTTCAACTTCATATCCCATTTCCTTCAAGCAGAAGTATTGTCCCCACAGCTGATAAATCTGACCACGAAAGATGCGTTTGAGATTGTTCTTACGTTCTATCAACAAACGCTTGTCCTGTTTATAGACATCAATCTTGCCAGATATGCCTAACTCATCGCAATAAACCGGGAGCGCCATAATATCACTCTTTCGAGTACTCCCTTTCTTTTCATCCACGCCTTGGTGCGCTAGAGTACCTTTGGTCTGTGGAGCGGCTTTATATAAATCTCCGTCCGACTCCATATACACACAATGCAAGTATATGGAGTACGGACAGAAGATAAAGTCATTCAACGTTGAAAGCTGAATATAATCATCCATTCTTATATGGCTTTTGTTGTGCAAAATTGAGCCAAGCCTTATTGGATATATCAAACTTGACGTTATTCAAATCCTCTGCATTCTTGATTTGCTCAATCAGCATCAGTCCCTTGCGAGCGATGTTGTAAGCACCATTAGCATCCGCATTCTCCGGAAGTTGATCACCACAAGAACGGCTATCGTAGAATATTCCATTCTCATCAGCAACTGGAGAAAGGATATAATCTTCGTCAGTACCAGCCTTACTATTACGCAATTGTAGCAGCAATTTCATAAACTGCATCAAAGGTTCGAGATACTTCTGGCTTTTACCTTCCAAATTACAGATTGCATCTTTTAGATTCTCATGAATATCAATACCTGCTTCTCCAAGTATTCTTTTGAATTCTTCGGTAAGCGCTACTACCTCTGAATCCCAATTATATTGTTTTGCAGAATTTTTAAATGAACGCAAACGCATACCATAAGTACAGAGCGTCCACTTAGTACGTGTACCATGCGCCTTCTGAGTGAATTTATCGTAATCAAATTCAAACTCAAACCAATCTTTCTCCTCGTTGTAACGAATCTCGTCAAATTTACTAAAGAACTCCTGCGCCTCAACTGCATTCGTATATTTCGTATTAAAGAGATTGACAAAACCTGTTGCAGGATCTATTTTGCTAGTATTCCATGCAGGAATATAGAAAAGACACCCATTCTGATGCTCACTTTTCTTGAAATTTTTAAATTCAGAAGTAAGCTGAAGTGCATGCAACAAACCTCCCGTTTCATTGGCACCTTTATGCTTGTCAACATAAAAATTCAACTTGTCAATTAGCATTCTTTCGAATTGTTCATATACGTTACGCTCGATTTTTTGTCTGCCTCTGATAAAACCTGGATTTAAATCTTCAAGTACAACAATTGCATTGTATTCTACCATCATTTTACTAATGATATGTACTACCTGACTTAAATAACCTCGTTTTAAATCTTTGATATTCGCTATCTTCTTCCAATTGCGGCGAGCTTCTTTATTTTCTCCTTCTCGTTCTGTCAGCAAACCTTTATAATCAGTTTCCTTTGCATTATGATCATCCTTGAGAATATTGAGAGACTTCTGCATGACAATATTTCCCTTCAGATCTATTAAAGACAGATAAAGTAAATTACGTTCACCACGATCTATGCCAATAATATTCTTTATACCTCCATTACTAATTATTTCACGAACTTTAGAATTTACATCAATTTTATTGTTATTTGGTTGCGAATAATTCAAATTCATAGACAACTTAAAAAGGTACTTATCTACCGTAAAACGTTTATTCTTCACTATCTCATAGCCAAAAATACTCTTTTTCTTGTCATTAAGCTTGTTCTTATTAGCAACAAACTCATTAGCTTTATGTCTTGCCGTTGTTTCTGCCAAACCTTTAGTTTGGTGACGAAAGAATACCATTCCACTTCCGATATCAAAAACACTCTGTGTCATCCCCAGAAGAGCTTTGAGATACATTGAATGAAGATTCTCTGTTCCTCGACCTTTTCTTAACCCTTTAGAAGCTGTTGCTGCATAAGAAAGATCCTTGTTACTCATCTTAAAAAGAAACAAAGGTTTATTCTCTCTCTTGTTAGCTTCTTCTATTGCTGCAGTGACAATAGGGAAATAGCCGAATGACTTGGACGGTAAATTCATTATTTCATCAATCAATTCGTCAATACCCAATTCTTTTTGAGTAGCTAACTCTATTGCCGCAGGTACACGAATCGAAGAAGTCAATGTCGCAAGAATATGCTGCTTCATAATCTTGTAAGCATCAACAACCTTATCATCATTCATCAAAATTTGATAAAATCCTGCATAATCCAGTTTTAGGCGCTTGAGATATTTTGGCACATTCTCTTTATCTTTAGGAACCACTTCCTTTTCAAATTGGAACTTAACTGCAGCATTTTTAAATGCAGAAAGCAAATTCATCGAATCCAGTCCATAATCTCCAACATAACTATTTCCGAGTAAAGTTTTTGATTTCAGCTGATAATAATCTAATCTCTCGTACATGCCATCATCATAACTGATGGCAGCATCACGACGAAACAGTTTTGTATCAGCAGAAATACCCAAATAGAAATCGTATTCACCAATTTCATTCTTCTTTCTAAAGATATACCCTCCATATTGAGTACCATTATCGGATTTAGTTCTGCTGTCAACCCATCCAGATAACAACTTGCCATTATTCTCAAAACATAGCTTTATTTTCTCAGGGTTATATATCTTACGAGAGAGCCAATTGCGTACTTTATCATAAAGCGGTGTAATGATGTCGAGTTCATCCCATACTTTACGAAGTTTTGCATCAAACTCATTGTCTTTATCAGCTTCATCACCATGACCTAATAAAGGCTTGATAAAGCGTTGTAACCCCTTATAGGCTTCGAGCAACTTTTGGATAAGCTCAACATCTGAGTCTGACTGGGCTATTTCGCCATGTTCCCCAAAGAAAAGATGTGATATAGCACAATAAGCACCATCAATACGCTTAAAGAAATCATCTTTTTCTTTTCCTTCTTCACGACAATAAGCTCCCAACTGCTTATAATATTCATTAATAGTAAAATGCCCTTTCGCATCGACTAACCGATTAAGATAAGCAATAGAAAAACTACCCACCTTTTTATACAATTTATCTATACGTTCATCATACAAATCAGGAGCTTCTCTTTGCTTCTTTGTTGCAGGATAATCCCTTTGTAGTTGGTCTTTGATTGCCAAAGTATAAGTATCATAACATCCAAATATTTTCTGTGAAATGGAAGTCAATCCGGAATCATTTGCAATGTAAATATGTTCAAGATCATAATGCTCTATATTGAGCAATAAGTTGCGAAGACTTTCATCATTATCACCTACTAAAACTTCTCTCAAAGATTCGTAAGCAGCTTTGATGGCAGTCAGCATCTCTTCATCACTTTCAAAACGTTCAGGTAACCATGACGGAGTAACTCTATCACTCAAGATCATTTTATATAATGGTTTGAGCAATGGAACACGAACTGTTTTGTGCTGTTGCTTATAAAGATTTACAGCTTTATTGACTGCCCCTACAATATAGTTATAGTTGCCTATCTTTTTCTGAGTCAATGTATTATTAAAAAAGTCAATCTGAAAAAACTCAGTCAGACGCTTTCCTTCAAGAGTATCAGTAAATTCTGTCTCTATACTAGAAAAGTACTCATTTACTCCTATCCCAGAAATTGCATTAAAGGATGCTATATTATCAAGAAACATCGGCAAATTCTCATGAATAAGTCGATAAGCTATCGTACCGGATTTGGCATCGCCTGAATATAAATTTTTACGATTGTCATTAAACGCATCAAAGTAAGTGGTAAATTTGCTAAATTTGTTCACCACACTCTTCTCTTCCTCACTTACAAAAGCAGGAAGATACTCCTTAATAAGATTTTTCTTGAATAAATTAGTAAATAAAGAATTCTTTCTGAAAGCTTCAGTTATCTGATTACGCATTTTGGTCTTGATTTTGTCAAAATCCTCAGCATCTCTATTAGAGTTTTCTGCCAATGACACATATTTCTCCAAATCATCTTTTTTGATTTTAACACAGTTAAGACACTTATCGATAAAATCCTTATGATAACGATCAATAATATCCTTTACTATTTTGTAATCTTCGGCACGCTGATCATCCTGCTCAATAAGCTTTTTAGCTTCAATGAGCTCTTGCGTCTTACCCACTGGCTTTAATTCTACCCCAATAGTCTTAGTTAAAGAATACAAGCCTGTTAGTTCTTTAATTTCTTTCATATAATTCTCTTTTAAAATGTTCACTAACTAATTACTACTACGAAAAAACAAAATTGAATTTCCGATTTTCCGGTAGGAGTTATTATTATGTACCTCTCATTTTTTCCAGCAAGTTCATCCTTGCTTTATCAGCAATCTCTTTCGCCTCCTGATAGCACCCATCAATTTCTTCATAGGTGTATGCATTCCGAGCCTCAGCGATGCTTTCGGTTGCAACCTCTTCGAACATATCGAAGACAATTTGCTCATTATTTTTTTCCTTCATATCTAACACTATTAAGAATTAGTATTTCCTTGTTCGAGTATCACCCAAACACCGGTTTTATCACTTCCTTCGTGTCTTATGATACCTGCTTTTTGCATTAACGCCAAATCTCTTTCTATAGTTCTTACTGTCACCGACAATGTTTCAGACATTTGCTTAGCTGTCACCATAGGATTTGACTTAATAACAGACACCATAATAGTCTGTCGCTCTGTTAGTTTCACATCGGATGTTTCTCTTGAATTTACACCGACATTTACACCGACATTTACACCGACATCCCCGCCACGCTCTGCGATAACTTCGTCTATCGTCTTGCGCTGAATTATCGCCATCACACCACCTCCATTTTCTTCTATCGTTGGCAATGGCAAGCTGGCACGTTCAAACTCCTCGGCAATCTTCTTGAAACCACGTCCCCATGACTCCTTATATTCTATATTTTGACTTTCATTCTGCATATTCTATTCCTCCATACTTTTGATGATTGAGTTGACTCTCTTCTCCCTTCCCAATGTCTCAGGAAATGCATAGTGGCCATTACCTATTTCTCGAGGATTAGGCTCTATATGCTCGGCATACCATGCCCGTTTATACTCGGTGGTAATAATGCCGTAATCTCTGGTGGCGATGATGGAAGCGGCGAGAGATGCGCCATACAGTTCCTTGATGTCAATCATCTCCTCCAGCGTTATCTTCTCACGCTTCTTGGAACCCAACTCTTCAATAAGCTCCAATTTAGGAAGAAGAAAGAAACTGGCAAAGAGATCACAACGCTTCTCCAGCCTCAGCGGACTATCTTCTGGGAAGAGGAGAAGCAGATGGGCCAGTTCATGTACTGCCGTGAAGCGAAGTTTCTCTACGCTACTCTTTTCCGGATTGAAATCGAGAATCATCAACGGATGCTTCTTATCTGCCCAGGTGCTCATTCCGAAGACATACTCTGGAAGATTAGCAGCAAGTATCATGATACCTTTTCTTTCCAGAAGTCTCAGGATACTGGCAATGGGTCCATCACCACAATGCCATTTTTCACGAAGAAGACTGGATGCCTGGATGGCATCTTCCAGCGTTGATATCTTGGTACCTTTTAGCGGATTCTTGAACTGGGTAGGAAAACCCGCTTCTTTCTCCTTGGCTAGATACTGCTCTGCCCAAAACGAGAGTTTTGCTTCAAGGGCTTGCAACTCGTCTTCGGACAACTTACCATTGGAGGTGGTGCGAAGCATAGGCATGTCTATCTTGAGATTGGTTCCTTCGAAATATTCCTCGCTGATATTGAGGGCTTTGGCTATGGCTTGCAGGGCATCACGCTTAGGGCGCATGATGCCTTTCTCATATCGGGAGATGCTCTGCTTGGTGATGGCTCCGTTGGTCCGCTCTACGAGTTTATCCATACTGAGTCCCATCATCAGGCGAGCTTCCCGCAATCTTATAGAAAATGAGTTATTAGTCATATTTATTAGTCCTTTGATTTGTTGACAAATATAAAAAGAATATCTGAAATTGTCACTAAACAACATAGAAATTTAACATAAAAAAGCACTTGAATACAAGAAGATTTAAGAAAAAATCCGTGTCATCCATGTGAGATTAAAATTTCCGTGATTTCTGTGCGACATTAAAAAATCCGTGTTCTCCGTGTGATCCGTGGATAAAAGATTTCCGTGATTTCTGTGATTTCGACATCATCCAGACATGATATGATGCCTTCATCAAAGAGGAGTTGGACAAAAGAGGGCTTCCGTGAAATAATGGATTGAATTGATGCCAAAATCCGTCGTTCTGTAAATATATCAAACTTACATTATGTTTCATTTGTAAAGTTACAATACCCACATTGTACAAAATGACAATATTGAGGGTTCTTGTAAGGCTTTACATGATTTTTATGGTTTGACCTGTGGTTGAGCCTATAAAGATGGGCTGTTGGGCTTATGGTAGGGTGTTTAGGGGTGGACTCTGGATTCTCTCCGTCGGTTATTTGGGGAACAACAAGGCGTTATAAGCCCGTGGAGGGAGTTTAGGCATGGTTGGGCCATAGGATCCGTCGGGATAGACGAAATGGCTTTATTCGCCGAGAAAATGCTCAGTGTGGGACAGGAAGTGCAGGGTCCCACCTCGGCAGGTTTGAGGTAAAAGGCATTTTTCTGGTTTGTGGTTGCTGAAGGGTACTTTGCCAGCCATAAGCCAGCCATGACGATGGCTACTCGTCGAGTTTTCGATAGTTTCTCGACCGACATTCGTTGCTCTTTCGTTCGTTTTTCGCTTGTTCCTCGTTCGGTTCTCGATCGGTCTTCGATAGACTAACGAATAACGAACGAGAGACGAACGAGAGACGAACGAGGACCTAACGAGAAGTTAACGGGAACCGAACGAGAAGCGATCGGGAAACCGTGGTCTTTCTGTCGGGACCAGATGGTGTGTTGAATTACTTGTTTTGTAAACATAAGCAGCTTTTTAGTTGTTAAATTATTTATTTGATTTTTTGGTTTAAAGTTTTTTTTCTTGTTTTGGAAATCATCCTCGACTTGAAACACAAAGATACAACATGGCCCCCCCGAAATGCAAGAGTTTTGGCAGTTTTGATTCAATATTTAATATTATTTAACTTTATTATAGATATTTTTATTTCCGACTTCGCATAGTTTTTCATAATTCTCTCCTGACAATATAAGCCAAGCGCATATCAAAGCAAATAAATCAAAGACGAAAATGCACTCGAACACCTTCCTCAGAGCGTTTCTTTAACTTTAATCTTTTCCGTGTTCTCCGTGTGTTCCGTGGATAATAAATTTCTGTGATTTGCCTTTGGCTTATTCTGACGCGACTCAACAGAGCAAAACCGAACTTTCACTCTGTCTTCGCTGCTCCAGAATATCTGTGTGATATTAAAAAGGAAGGAAACTTGCAAATAAAAATCCGTGTCATCCATGTAATCCGTGGGACATTTTCGGAGCCCAACGCAAAAATATGGTTTATGGAAACTGTTATACTGTTATATTGTAACGCTTGGATGATTTTTTGCTTTTCCCAAACTGTCAACTGTCAACTGTAACGCTTTAGATTGCAATTCCAATCATACAATTCATTTCCACATCATTGGTATTCCCCTTTCTGTTCCTTGTACCTCCAATCATTGTCCGCCAATTTTGGGACTTAGTGCGGAGTTAGTTATGACTTACTTATGAGGCAACCATGAAACAGGGGGATGAAAAAGGGGAACAGATACTGTTTCACTTGTTTTCATATTCCGGAGCATACCCGTTCAGCTTTCCGGAGTTGCAGTCAGCAGCTATGTCATGAATACAGATCAATGTCATTCCAAAACTATCCGTAGTCAATATCATCATTCACAAGCGTTACAGTTGACAGTTGACAGTTTTCTGAAACGATTTTTTATGGGGTTGCTTCGCAAGAAATCTTTGGGGGAAATCTTGTTTAAGATGTTGCCTACGGCAAGAAATATTTTAGGAAGATAGCAATCTTAAATAGATTTCTGGACCGTTTAGGTCCTTAGATTTTACATGAAGATTTCCTCCAAGATTTCTTGCCGGCAGGCAACTAAAATATAATCTTTAACGAAAATGCAGTCTGAAGTCTGAAGTCTGAGGGAGTGGTCTTTATCATCCTACGAAAATCTTAAGAAAAATCTTTAACCAGAATCTTTCCGTGTGCTCCGTGTGATCCGTGGATAAAAAATTTCTATGTGTCCTTTTCCGGAGCACCAACGTTTCCGTGTCATCCGAATGTCACGGGATCAGGTCATTGACATCATGACTTACAATTCTTACAGCTTACAGTATTACAGTTTTTCGGAAAGGAAAAATAGGTTTCACGAGGACTGGTTTCTGTTTTTGGGGACAAAGCCAATTCACACCAGGCGTTACAGTTTGACAGTTTTGGAAAATAGATTTTTTTAGTTGCCTACGGCAAGATGTTTTGGAGTAGCGAAGACAGAGTGAGAGCTCGCTTTCACTATGCTGAGTCACGACAAAACAAACCATAGGTAAATCTTTGGAGGAAATCTTGTTTAAGAAGTTGCTTCGCAAGAAATATTTTAGAGAGATAGAGGATGTCATTGGACAACGCCAATTCACATCAAGCGTTACAGTTTGACAGTTGACAGTTTGTGGAAAGACACGGATGAACATGGATCTTTTTAAAGTCACACGGAAATCATGTAAAACAGGGGAGAGATACTGTTTCAGGGGTCTGTTTCACTCTTCGCGGTATTGCCTTGACGCTTCCTCCATGTCGTCCACCAATGGCATTAACATACGCACGATTTTATCATCTATAATATAATAAGGTGTAGAATCTTAAGTTCTTCTGTTGTCATAATATATCTGTTATTTGGGCATAAAATTACAAAACAAATGGTAAATTTCAGCAAGCTAAGCGTACAAATATGTCGCAGTACCGAAATTTACTATCTGTTTGCCGATATTTATTTTGCTAATTTAATGATTATCAGTAACTTTGCATCAGATAAAGAAAACAATAACATTTTTTAAAAAATACGACTATGGCAAACAAATATTCAGGCACACAGACAGAAAAGAACCTCGCTGCTGCTTTTGCAGGCGAATCACAGGCTCGCAATAAATATACATATTTCGCATCACGTGCAAAAAAGGACGGATTTGAGCAGATAGCTTCTATCTTCCAGCAAACTGCCGACAACGAGAAGGAACATGCCAAGATGTGGTTTAAGGAGCTTAGTGGCATTGGCACTACAGCTGAGAATCTTGCAGCTGCTGCTGAAGGCGAGAACTATGAATGGACAGATATGTACGAAAACTTTGCCAAGACTGCCGAAGAGGAAGGCTTCAATAAATTGGCACAAAAGTTCCGCCTTGTAGCTGCTATTGAGAAGCGTCACGAAGAGCGTTATCGTGCACTACTGCGCAACGTAGAAGCTCAGGAAGTGTTCAAGAAGAGTGAGGTTAAGGTATGGGAATGCCGCAACTGCGGACATATTGTAGTAGGAACCGAAGCTCCAGAGATATGCCCTACATGCTCACATCCAAAGGCTTACTTTGAGGTACATGTAGATAATTTCTAAATATAAACCACTAAAAAAACAACGAACTATGAAGAAGTATGTTTGCGACGTATGCGGTTGGGTATACGACCCAGCTGTAGGAGTACCAGAGGCTGGAATACCAGCAGGTACACCATTTGAGGATCTTCCCGATGATTTCGAGTGTCCGCTTTGCTCAGTAGGAAAGGACGAGTTCTCTCCTATAGACGACTAAGTTAATAAAAACACATCTACAACCCATAATGCTTCAAACGTGTTATGGGTTGTTTTTCCGTATAATAAAAAATACATCTTACAATGCAGGACTTTGCAGCAATAGATTTCGAAACAGCCAACAACGAGCGCAGTTCGGTATGCTCTGTAGGCATAGTTATAGTTCGTGGTGGCAAGATAGTGGACAAGTTCTACTCACTGATAAAGCCTGAGCCTGATTATTACAACTATTGGTGTAGTAAGGTTCATGGCCTTTGTGCTTCTGATACCGACAATGCTCCTATATTCCCTGAAGTATGGAACCAGATAGAACCCAGGATAGCTGGCCTTCCGCTCATAGCCCACAACAAAGCCTTTGACGAAAGTTGCCTAAAAGCCGTATTTCGTGTCTATCAAATGGAATATCCCGATTACGAGTTCTACTGCACCTGCATGGCATCACGCCGAGTATGGCCAAAAGGACATCACAACCTCGATGTTATTGCTGCACGTTGCGGATACGATTTTACCAAGCACCATCATGCTTTGGCGGATGCAGAGGCATGCGCAGCAATTGCATTGCAAATACTATAACATTATTATCTGGCCGCAAGAACCAAGTATATTACCTTATGAACCATTAGATACCGCGGAGGACAGGTCAATGCCATCCCCACAAGCTATCCGTATCATCAGTTCCAAGCGTTACAGTATTACAGTTTTTGAAAACGATTTTTTTTTGCGTTACAAGCGTTACGTTACAATATTACAGTTTTGAAAAACGATTTTTTGCGTCAAGAGTGAAACGGGAACCTGTTCTCCTGTTTTTACGGCAATGATAGCATCAAGAGAATAATATGTCGTTGTATAGTTCTTGCCATCAGCGGCAGTTGTTTCCATTTTGGAAATAACTGAATCCGCAACAAGTTCACCCTCTTCAAAGATGTTCTTTAGGTGCTTGCTGATTGCCGGTACGTCAACGCCAAATAGTTGTGCCATAGTCTTTTGTGTACGCCAAAGCGTTTCATCCGACACTTCGTACTTGTAGCTCTGACACTATTGCATTGAGCAAGCTCTACTTTTTTGTAGTTGAACCGCAAGTTGCGAAGAATGCAACAAGCCCGACTAACGCAAATATGTTTATGAATTGTTTCATAAGAGGATATCCGATGCTTGACATCTTTCCCACATAGTATTATATTTCCATTTGTCATACAGGTAAGCAAAGACAAAGGATAGTACGGCAATAACTGCCAAAACTATTTTGTTACTTTTAATATTTATAATATTTAATCCGTATAATTTAATTCTTTTAGTCGTAGTCGGGAAGGCTCATCTAAATGCGTGCAACCACTAAAAGTTTCAACTTCTATCTTCGTTACAGAGTTCGGAATGGTGACGCTTTGAAGAGATTCGCAACCACTAAAAGCTTTATCTCCTATGCTCGTTACAGAGTTCGGAATGGTGATGCTTTGAAGAGAATCGCACTGTGCAAAAGCGTAATCTCCTATGCTTGTGACTGAGTTCGGAATTATATAATTGACGCAATCTTTTATTCTACTAACAATAGCTGTCTTATCCTTATTGAACAAGCAAACATCATCATTTTGGAAATATGTTGAGTTACAAATGAAAAAACACATATTGCAACCACGAAAAGCGTTATTTCCGATATTTCTTACAGAGTTTGGAATGGTGATGCTTTGCAGAGATTTGCACAGAATAAAAGCTCCATCTCCTATGCTTGTTACAGAGTTCGGAATGGTGATGCTTTGCAGAGAAGAGCAACCGTCAAAAGCGTAATTTCCTATCTTCGTTACAGAGTTCGGAATAGTGACGCTTTGAAGAGATTCGCACGAGCTGAAAGCTCCATCTCCTATGCTTATTACAGAGTTCGGAATGGTGACGCTTTGCAGAGATTCGCACAAATAAAAAGCTTCATCTCCTATGCCTGTGACTGAGTTCGGAATGGTGACGCTTTGCAGAGATTCGCACAAATAAAAAGCATCACCTCCTATGCCTGTGACTGAGTTCGGAATGGTGACGCTTTGCAGAGATTCGCATTCACTAAAAGCACCATCGCAAATAACTTCTGTTCCTTCTCTTACAGCATATTCTTTCTCGCAGAATGATAAAGAAGCCTTTAATAGCTTTTTCCCATCGCGACTATACTTAACTCCATACCCATCTATAATAGCATACTTAAAATCCTCTTCCGTTGTTTCTGTAGAAAGAACTTCTTCAATTGGCTTTTCTACCTTATTAAGCAAAAACAAGCGGAAAGAAACAGCTGATAGTTCTTGCTGTGAGTGCGCCAAGAGGAACAAAGCATATAATTTCGAAAATTCCGCATCATTCAAAAGAGCACATAGTGATTTCATCATCAGACATTCACCGATGTCCTGGAAATCAGATTCTGAAAACAGAAGTGAATCAGTTTTCGCATTATTCTGCAACAAAGAGGTGTCTAAAGCTATTGCTTTCAGAGACATACCAATAAGCGCCAATGGAAAATCATCGATATGTTCATTGAAACAATCTTCTGTACGCAATGGATGGCGATAGTCAGGACTGCCCAATTCTCGCGCCTTTTGTCCTTGCATAGCGGGCACGTACATACCATCATAGTCAACCAGTACTAATGCCCCATCTTCAGTAACTAAGATATTATCGGGCTTAAGGTCTCCATGAGCAAATGGTTGTGACATCAGCCAGGCAGCCATTCTACAAAACTGATATGTGATAAGCTGCAAAGCATATTTATCGGATATGTGTTGATGAACATACTTATCAAGCGTAACTCCTTCTACCCAGTCCATGAGTAAAACAGGAAATTCAGTATCAGAAGAAACTGTAGAATCAACAAACAATTCTTTTTGGAAGTACTTGATGGAGCACAAATAGTTTGATGACACATATTCCAATTCATCTGTTATCTGCTGATATGCAATATTACGTCCCTCTTGCTCTTTCAAAAAGCACTTCACTGCATATAGTTTCCCAGAGCATTCATCTTTCATCTTGAATACCACAGCAAAGTTACCGCTGGACATCACTATCTCACCAGCTTCATCGTAAACAGGACGAAGATTGGTAAGCTCATTAAAATTGTCTTCTGCATTCTTAATGGCATCTATATATTCTGAAATCAGAGGATAGTTCATAATTATAATGTTTTGAAAAAAGACGCAGTTCATTATATGCCCATTTGCGATCGGCTTTGCCGGAAGAAAGGAATGCCAAAAGGATTTTCTTCTGGTCATTCCAGTCAAGATAAGCAAAACGTCGTTGAATCTCGGAACGTGCATCAACTACTTTGCCCTTCTCACGATTGACAAACCTTTTAATCAGTTTTGCTATAGGACGATTGCGCATACAATTACGGTTTACTGTTTAATGAATGAAATGCAAAGCAGCAAGAATAATGATACCGGCAATAATAATCCAACGATTGATGTTAATTGCTTTAGTCGTAGCTTCGGAAGAAGTCGCTAATTCATTTTGCAAATTCTTAATCTCGTTATTTATATTATCAGTGGCTCTTTTAATTGTGTTGCATGAAGTCTGTATGCCATTAACTGTATTGGTAACGGCATCTACTTTTGTTTCAATGGATTTTATCGTAGGAGTAGTATCTTCGATTATGTTTTTCAACTCCTGATTCCATTGATTCAACTTCTCAGTAATGCTGTCAGCATATTCCTTAATCTTGGAAGGAAGGCCATCAACCTTTTGTTTGATTGATGCAATAGCGACATCTTGACCCTTTTGAGAATCCTTCAAATCCTTGGAAATGGCAGAAAGAGACTCTTTAATGGTTTGAATCTCTTTTGTGGTAGTTTTTATCTCCTCACGAAGGGCATTAAGTTCTTTAACCCTTTCTGCCAACAAGTTATTCTGCTCAGTAAATTTCAGTAAAGAAGCATCGACTGAAGAAGTGAATTTGGAAGTAATAGACTCGCAAGCAGAAGTCATTTTATCCACTGATATCTGCAATTCTTCTGATATTCCAACCTGTGCTCCTTCTAATTGTTTCTCCCATTCTTTGATTTCCTTAACAAAGGAATTGATGGAAGCGACATAACCAGCAACGGCATTTTGCAATTCTTCACTTGCTTGAACAGTGGTTTCAACTTGTTTTCTTGCAGAATCAAGTTGCTTTAGGTTCTGTTCTAACCTTTCCAAAGTAGCGTTAATATCGTATGCCATTTTGATATAATTATTTTAGATATTTCTTTGTTATTTCATTTAATTTATCCTCATGGACAAAAAGTGTTATCGTCTTCTTACCATCGTCAACCAAGTTCTGCTTGATAAACTTGTCATCTTTACGAACTTTGGTTTTAAGATAAGATGTAAATGTGTCAATGTCACTCCAGACCTGCTTATTATCTCTGTTATATAAAGTCATAAAGCCTTCAATATAATTGTTATAAGCATTATTTTTCAGCTTCTGGTTATTTCCTGCACCTAAGAAAGTAATGCAATAAGCAAGCAAAAGTTGCAAAGCAGCATTATCAGGATGTGCTCTCAGACAAAGTAAGGTCGCGCCATACAGATGTTTGACATTATCCACTTCACTGCCAGAGTTATCATTAACAGGGTCAATGATTTCAATATACTTCTTAACGACATCGAATCCATCTTTTCCCTCTATATCTGTATCATCCTTCAGGGAATAAGGTTTTCCGTTGACTTCATAGCCTGTTCGTGCATACTTAGAGTTGAAGTATAAATGAATAAACTCTTTCAGCCATTCGTCGTTACCATTTGCTTGACGTTCAATGATACTGTCCTCACATGCTATACACATGTCCTCGATGGCACGATAACGCTTCTTTTCGAGGTATTCATACACAAAGGCAGTTAAATAACCCAAGCAACGGTCTAAATAATTGCGCCCTGGCTGTTTGTCAATTTCATCCACCTTCTTCTGTGCTTGCTCCAAAGAGTAATACTTACGGAAGAAATTCAACATATACTGTTTGAACTCTTCATCAGTGCGTTTGTGGATTTTAAGTTCGTATGTTTGTGACAGATAATCAATGGTCACATCATCAACAAGCCCTATGCAGCACATTCTGTATATGGCTTTATCTGTATCGTCTTTATCTCTTTTCTTACAGAAAGCCATTCGTATTCTCTTATAGATGCTTTCATTTGCATGATTGCGAAGCCATCTGGTATCACCAGAGCATCTGGCTATCTTAGCGATTAACTCATTGAAATCGCCAATCTTTTTCAAATCCAACTTACCATATCTGTCCTCATTGATGTTTTGCCATCCCTGTTCCTTTGATATAGCAAGGATCTCATTTTTGATTGAAGCTTCAAAGCCTTCAGGATCTTGTTGAACATTATTTTCCCAAGAAACGACAATACTGGCATTACCGTCTTCGTCGGCATGTTCCATTGCCTTATATATACCTTCTGTTATGTTGTCTTCTCCCTCCAATGGGCGCATAAGTGCTTTAGCAGAATAATCTTCATATGATTGGAGTATCTGAATCAAACAATTAGATATATACGAACATAACATATAATCAAATCCCAGATAATTATATGTTGGGCGCAGGGTGTCGAGGAAGATATAACCGTATTGTCTGTTATTATCTTCTTCCGAAATGATTTTAACTGCATTTTTTCTTGTATCTATCTTTAAGCATACATCCTCGTTTCCTGTTTCGTCTCTCAACTTTGCCTGAATCTCTGTTAGAAGCGTAGGCTTAGCATTGATAATCCTATCTGTGAGTTCAACAAGAATGACCTTCTCTTTGAATAGACCACGGAAAGAATTATTATGGAACCACAAGTTAATGTCCTTGTCTATGTTCTCCAGGAATCCCTGCTTTCTGATAATATCAAGAATCTTATCTGTCTGTTCTTTGGTACAGTTATTATATTTGCACAATGCAGGAATATCGTCTGCAAGAACAAATCTATTGATATACCGTTCAAGCCATGTTGGGTCTTCCTCTCCCATCAAATACCGAATATCATTTATTTTATCTATAGTAAATTCAATGAATTCAGTTGGATCATATAACACATAAGATATGGCATGCTTCTTATCACGACCACCACGACCTGCCTCCTGAACATAACTTTCTATGGATGAAGGGTGATTGATATGAATTGTGTATCTGATATTTGGCTTATCTATACCCATACCGAAAGCTTTAGTGGCCACCATCAGATTTTGGTCATTTTCATTAAATGACTTCATATCACCAGAAGGCTTGTCACCACCAACAAACGTACCCATAGACAAATCCCGCTCATGCTCTCGCAATTCAGTGGAGATACCTTTCCTGGTTCCCCAGACATTATCTTCTACGCCGAAAGTTCCATGCGCATGGGGACAGAATACTATACCGGCATTATTATAGTGTTGTTCACTATCTGTCGAATAGAAATCATCAGCAGAAAAGTCCTCTATATGAGCAACCCTTGATTTCTCAGTCTCATGCTGATTGACTTGCACTATGTCAGAAGGAATTTCATGCAGTAGCTCATACATCTTATTCTTCTTTGCTGTTGCTACAACATCTTTAAGTTCCCAATCTGATTTTGCTTTAAGCAAGAATTGCTCATTAGGCTCTCTCAATTCATCAAAATTAGAAAAGACCTCAATAATACGGTATGTTAGTTCTGGACGTGAATCAGACTCAGGACGTACTATTGTTTCACTGTCAATAGTAAGGTTTCCACCAAGAGTTAATTCACGCTCAATATCAGCAAGAACATCAAATGATGCAGTAGCCGTCAAACCAATAATAGACAATGGACGACCTGATTTTGTTTTCATGAAATTTATCATGTTTCGTCCAAGGTGGAGATAAGAAGTACGGAAATCATGCCCCCATTCAGATACACAATGAACCTCATCGATAATTCCATAAGAGAAATAGACATGATTCTTCTCGGTCATGGTAAGCAAACTTGAACGGAAGTTCTCCATCATAAATCTTTCCGGAGAAAGGAACATGAACAAGACAGAACCATTTTGCATAAGATTCAGTTTTTTAGCCTTCTTTTTGGCATCCATTCCACTGTTAACACATTCACAAGCATCGATTCGTGCTTCACGCAACCCCCGAACCTGGTCAACCATAAGTGAAACGAGAGGATCAACTATTATTGAAACACCTGGTTGTAAAATGCAAGATAACTGATATGTCAAAGACTTACCGCCACCAGTAGGAAGTAATCCGATAGTAGTCTTATCAGCCAAAGCATGGCTAAGAATAGGCAACTGACCAGGACGGAATGAAGGCTTTCGGAAAATATCTCGCAGGAAATATGTTAGGACATCTTCCCTTTTCTTTATATTTACATAAGACCCTGTACCATCCTTTGTAACCAACGGAGGATATTGTATATTGTCTGCAGCGCAGATTGTGCGTTCACGTTTCTTGTAATGAGAGGAACGGATAAGATAGACTGTATCTGCATCGACATTCAAAGGCAGGGCGTCAATGTTGTCTCTAAGCAACATTGATATATCCAAGCAAAGGTCAAAATGTCCTTCTGGCATTTGAGTAACAACATGGTTTCCCAAATGCAATGGAGATTGTTTGAACTCTTCTGTTGATATAATCTGAAGCTTTATTTCCGGCAGTTTATCTGATGAACCTGCTAATTCACAAAAATACTTATATTTCTCAGAAAGGTCTTTTATAGCCAAGGCAGAACATGGAATGTCACGTTCAACAATGGCAATATTCCAAACATCACTATCGAGACTAAGAGCACCAGACATCATCGCCTCCACTAACATTCGTTCAACTCGTGCAATAGCCATTGGTGCAAGAACTATTTGCAAAGTGTTCAACCAATTTCCAGACAGTGTCTTGTTATAATTAGCCTTTATTATCTTTAAGTAGTCAACTGAAGCAGCGTCATTTTCCCAATTTTGCATGAACGCCATATTTTTCAGTTGTTCAATACGATATGTGTCCCAGCCTCCATTGAGAGCCATTCGGTCACGTCGCTCATCGTTAATTCGACGGAATATATTAGAATGATAACGCAGACCGTCCATTTCAAGAATGAAGCCGGTTCTTGCATCACCATAAGGAATCTCTAATGCGAAATCTACTCGTTGGTCTTTGCTGAATTTTCTATCTGGAATATCTACAATTGATGAAAGATTACGTTGTGGCTCAAAAACTTGAATCAGATATTCACTTTGAGAACCTTCCAAGTATTTTTCAATAAAATCTTTCTCAAAGGAGCTGTCAAGCATATCTCCATTATAGAAATCTACATTGAAACGAGGATCTATAATATGCAGGGCTTCATAAATTTCCTGCACCAAAACTTTATGATTGGACTTATAATCAAGTATTGCCCCTTCCTTTGGCTTGGTTGAAATATGGAATAACTCTGCAAAAGTATTCTCTAATAACAATGGAGCCTTTGTTGGCAAACCTCTTGATATGATATTCGCCAAGACTGCAAGTTTGGAGTCTGTGTTTGAATTATAAGCAAGAGGTATATTTGATTTGACATCGAAAGCTGAAAGAGAACGATAAAGTCCTTCTGCATTATCTGCCTTATCTGATTTACTATATTCCTCTGCGACTGCATCAAGTACAAATCCTGCAAAGAACTGTTCTTTCTTATGCGAATCTTCAATACGTTTACGAATATTCTCAACAGTCTCAATATGGCCGAAATGTTTGAAGAATATACGCATTGAAATTGTCCAGTCACCCTGCCATGTACCACGCTCCTTGTTCATCGTGGCATACATAATGTCAGGTGATGTAGCAGCTACAAATTCATCAACACGTCTGTTGTTACTATAATATGGACCGACGCACACAAAATAGTTATCACTTCCGAATAGCTGTTGGAACAAGTGAATGAATCGTGCAAGGTCAAAGGCTTCTACATCGAGTATATTACTGAAAAGATGTACTTTTCTTATATTCGATTTTTTGAAATCTTCCGGACTCAAAGAGTCAAAATCCTTAGTAATGGACTTTACAGAATATTCAGAACTGAAACTTTCTATAATCTGTGTTGCCCTTTCGACAGCAGCAGTTGATGGTTCTACCAAGCAAAAATGCTTGATATTAGGTGATATATTCTTTGAATGGAGAAAATCCAATAAGCATACAGAGGCTGTTCCTTGACCACAACCCCAGTCGTAAATCTCCACTTCTTCAGAGAAGATTCCAGAAATATCAGGAATACTACTAAAAGTAGTTTCAAGCTTCGCTTTGTGCATTTTACCAAAGCTATGTAGATACATATTAAGATGGTCTTCATCATCCAATATGCCTTTTCCACGCTCTAAATCCTGGTACAACTTATTACGACTCGTTCGATCAGTAGGAAGAAGTGCCAATGCAGCATTTCTCATACCGACAAACGAGATATTCCCGTTTCTTCTGAATATATCTATAAAATTTGGCATAATTATTTTCCTGTTATTGTATCAGCATTTTTATTCTGCTGATGACGTTTCCAATTCTCCAGAGCTATTTGCTTAGTTGTATTTGCATAGCAGTATTCACATAAATGTGGACAAGTGTTATATTCACCAATGTCTTTTGCTGCCATACATCCACACAAGGCTCTTTGTCCAGGATCCTTCTTGTGAGCACTCAAGAAGAATTGATTGTGTGGCAGAATAATTGCGTCATCAGGTAATGATGGTGCATCATCAAACAATGACGGTGCCGGCATCTGCTGAATTTTAACCTTCATGAAATCCATAAGCACCTTATCGTCCCACGCCAAGCGAGTGATTAAATCCCCATCAATACACCTATTATGAGCTATTCCATATTTATCAATATCTATCTGCTCTCCGCAAGTGGCAAGCTGGAAATTCCAGTTTCTTTCGCTATTCATTTTTGATAATTTCATAGCGAACTCCTCCATTTGGGCAGTTTCCCACTCATGATATGGAATGCCATTCTTTTCAAGATTCAATTTAACCTTTTTGTAAAGCTTGATGTCAGCATATGAAAACACCAATTTCTCCGTATATCCTTTGAGCTGGTCACCAATCTTCTCAACTTTATGAATAAGGTCATCTATAGTAATGTCATCCGTAAGAATCATCGGGTCGAAACGCCAAACAACAGCGTTCGCACCAAGTTTATCAGATAACATTTTGAATGTCTCAATACGATTTGAAAGTGAAGGAACTTTCTCCAATCCTTCCTTTTCATAATCATTCAATGTGTATTGTATATAGCACCTGATATTTCTTTCTTTGAGATAATCAAGATATGGAAGAAGCGGACGAGGATTCTTTGACCAAAAAACGATAAAGCGAGTTTTGTCATACGACACATAGGACTTCACACCATTAAATGGGTTAGTCCATGCTGAGTAACCTTTCTTTAAGCGGTCAAAAAACCAATCGGCATAGAATGCAGGAATATCCGTACTTCTACTTGCCGAAACGATGATGGGAGCCTGCGCTTTCACAGGCTGCCCATCAACGATTATGTCTGTATGTTTCCAAGATGCCATATTACTAAAAATCTATATCTTCTTCTGTCAATACTTTCTTGCTAACCTTAATTCCTCAACACTATTATAAATTAAACTTTTTAAGTACCTGAGCAACAAAAAGCGGCCCAGGATTTTATCATGTCGAAGAATTCACTTATCTTAGTGTTGCAAAACAAACAAGAGAATTCAACGATAGACATGGCAAAGGTAAACATAAAATCTGAGAAACTTACTCCTTTTGGAGGAATATTTTCATGGTTCACGATTAATGGTTCACGGTTAAGGGTTCACGGTTAAGGGTTAAGGGTTAACGTTACAAGCGTTACGTTACAATATTACAGTTTTGAAAAAACATTTTTTTTTGCGTTACAAGCGTTACGTTACAATATTACAGTTTTGAAAAACAAAAATCTCACATGGCTTTTACTTTTGTCCATACAGGACGTGGTTGAGTATGCTGCATGATGTCCGCAGGGCGATGCCCTATATAGTAACCTTAAATATAGTAACGAAAAAAAGCACCTTGCTTCATTGCTGAAACAAGGTGCTTTGTAAAAGATGGCGGCCTCCTACTCTCCCGCATTGCATTGCAGTACCATCGGCGCAAGTGGGCTTAACTTCTCTGTTCGGAATGGGAAG
>NZ_NPJB01000072.1:0-667 GCF_002251345.1 Prevotella sp. P4-119
CCTTCGAGTACTATCCAGAGGGAACGCTGGCAAAAGCAGTGTCTTACGATGCCGACAACAGGAGCACAGCCGTATTCACCGACCTGCTCGGGAGGAAGATTATGGAGCGCACCGCAGCAGGAGATACCTATTATGTATATAACGACCTCGGCCAGCTGCGCTTCGTGCTCACACCTGCATTCAACAAAATATCGCAGGAAAAGACAATATATGCATACGAATATCGTTATGACAATAGAGGGCGGGTGGTATGGAAGAAACTGCCCGGGGCGGAATGCGTGCAGTACTGGTACGACAGTGCCGACCGCATGGCGTACATGAGAGACACCGCTCTGGGAAACCGCTACCGCTTCTGCCTGTACGACCGCTTCGGAAGGCTGTGCGTGCAGGGCACATGCAGCGACGGAAACCGCGACGGGTCGGTGCTCTCCGCTACATCATACACGAGCGGATCAGGGGGTGTCTGCAGCACAGGCTACTCCGCACCGTACAGCATCAGCGACCCGCAACTCGAGATAGTCAACTACTACGACACCTATGAATTCATCGGCAACAACCTTACAAGCGCGATGCCTGCATTAACCATTGGACAGGAACAGAGACAGCACGCCATCGGCTACCTTACGGGACAGGTGGTGTACGCTACCGGCGGCGAGGCCCTCGGCAC
>NZ_NPJB01000073.1:0-56599 GCF_002251345.1 Prevotella sp. P4-119
GTTGTATTCCTGAAAGCGGATGCAAAGGTACGGCTTTTTTCTGAACTACCAAACTTTTTCGAGAAAAAAAATGCAGATTGCATGAAACTTTTTTGCAGAGATTGATTTCTGTCAAGCCGCAAAACGGGAACTCCTTATTTATTATATATAAAGGACGTGTGGACGCGCACAATTCTTTTTCTTCATTTCCGATGGCCACAAAAGCACCTGAAACGCACCAATGCCGCTATTTCAAAGTTTCACTTTTAGAAGGAAGCTTTGCGGAAATGTGCAAAGAACGGGGGAAATTGATTTTTGCAAGGTCACTATTTGAGTCAATAAAGGACTATTATGGTTGCGATGGGGAGTTGGGATAAAAAGCACCCCCAAGAACAATTTCGCTCTTGGGGGCAGTTTTTCTTTATATCACAACGAGACTACTCGAATATATCTTCTATGTTTCCACCGGCATTGAAAGTTGCATCCAAACCACTTTCATCCATTTTGCATGGATTGTAACCTGGTGGCAGATCGAACACGGCTTCGGGTGAATAGCCTAAGCGCTTGTCTGCATAAACACTTTTCATGAAATAAGCCCAAATGGGGAGTGCACCTGATGCACCCTGGCCGATACTGGTCATGGAAAAGTGAATGTCGCGATCATCGCCTCCTACCCAACAGCCGCTAACGAGGTTGGGAGTAATGCCCATAAACCATGCGTCGCTATTATTGTTGGTGGTTCCGGTCTTTCCTCCGACTTCTCCCGTGATATTATACATATAGCGTAATCGTCCACCGGTACCTCCATCGATAACTGCTTTAAGCATATAGAGCATTTTGTGGGCGCTTTCTTCGCTGATAACCTCGTTCATGCGTGGTCGGAACTGTGCCACGACATTGCCTTCATTATCTTCAATGCGTGTTACGAGAAGTGGTGCGGTGCGGATGCCGTGATTGACGAATGCAGTATATGCGCTAACCATTTCTGCCACTGTAATATCGCATGGACCGAGGCAGAGCGACATGGATGGGTGTATTTCCGGATTATTGATGCCATATTCTCGCAACAGGGTTACGAATGCCTGCGGATTGAGTTTACTCATGAGATAAGCCGAAATCCAGTTGTTCGACTGCTGCAATCCCCATTTAAGCGTGACCATTTCGCCATAACGGGAATGGCTGCTATTGCGTGGAGTCCACGGTTTTCCTGCCACCATATAGGTTTGTTGGACATTCGGTGCGAGGTCGCATGGCGAGAATCCATTTTCCATAGCGAGTGAATAGAGGAATGGTTTGATGGTAGAGCCCACCTGTCGTCGTCCTTCCATACACATATCGTATGCGAAATGTGTGAAATTGAGTCCACCTACATAGGCTTTTACGGCTCCGTTTTGGGGGCACATGCTCATGAATCCGCAACGCAGGAACGACTTATAATAGCGTATGGAGTCAAGCGGTGTCATGATAGTATCAACTTCTCCATGATAGGTGAATACCGACATTTCTGTTTTGGTATTGAACGACTTTCGTATCTGTTCCTCAGTAGCTCCCGACTCTTTTAGCACGCGATATCGTTCGCATTGGCGTACGGAGCGCATCAGGATTTTGTTGACTTGCTCCATGGTAAGGTTACCGGAATACGGTGCACTCTTCTTTCCCTTTA
Source organism: Prevotella sp. P4-119 (assembly GCF_002251345.1). Classification (NCBI taxonomy): domain Bacteria; kingdom Pseudomonadati; phylum Bacteroidota; class Bacteroidia; order Bacteroidales; family Prevotellaceae; genus Prevotella; species Prevotella sp. P4-119. The sequence continues at coordinate 1,643 of NZ_NPJB01000073.1, forward strand.
TCTCGCGGTTGAATGCGGGTTGCAGATATTTTACAACATGTTTATATACGGCCTGTTCGGCATATTCCTGCATACGCGAATCGATAGTGGTATAGACACGTAGTCCGTCAGAATAGAGATTGTACGTTTCACCGTTTTTCTTTCTATTCTTATTGCACCATCCGTAGAGTGGATCGTTCTCCCAGTTGATAGAATCCTGATGGAAGCGTACCATGTTCCATGATGGATAGTCGGAGCGCTCTGGCCTTTTGGCCATCATGTAGCGGCGTAGGTAATCGCGGAAATATACGGCGACGCCATCTTTATGATCGTTGACATGGAAATTGAGTTTGAGCGGTTCTGCAGTATATCGTGCACACTCTTCTTCTGAGAGGTATCCTGCTTTCTCCATCTGTGAAAGTACTACGTTTCGGCGTTCGGTACAACGGTCGGGATGGCGCACAGGATTGAAATAGGATGGGTTTTTGCAAAGTCCGATGAGTACTGCCGCCTCGTTGACAGTAAGGTCTTTTGGTTCTTTACCAAAATATGTACTTGCCGCGGTTTTGATGCCCACGGCATTGTGTAGGAAGTCGAAATAGTTGAGATACATGGAAATAATCTCGTCTTTGGTATAGTTGCGTTCCAACTGTACGGCGATAACCCATTCGATGGGTTTCTGGAGCAGACGTTCGATTACACTATGTGCGGTAGATGAATAGAGCTGTTTGGCGAGTTGCTGTGTAATAGTCGAACCACCTCCGGCACTCTTGTGTCCAAGTAGTCCGCGCTTGACTATGGCACGTCCGAGTGCGAAGAAATCGATTCCAGAATGTTCATAGAATCGCACATCTTCTGTAGCCACCAGTGCTTGGACCAGTGCTGGTGCGAGTTGTGAATAATCTACGAGGATACGGTTTTCACGGTTGTAATTCCATGTTCCCATGATTTTTCCATCGGCACTATATATCTGTGTGGCATAGCGATTGATAGGGTTTTGGAGTTCTTCGATGGGTGGCATATAACCAATCCATCCTTTCGCAATGGCCCAGAAAGCCACTACAGCGGTCAGAACCGATGCTCCAAGGAAAGCCCATAGGCATCGCACAAATATCTTTCTCATTATCAGTTAGTGGTGTTTTTATATTTCTGTGCAAATGTACTGCTTTTTGTTGAAATACGGAAACTTTTCGGTCAATAATCAGCAATACGGCACTTCCAAGGTCGGAAGCGCCGTATTCATCAATCAGAACATTTGTCATTATTTCCAGTTAAACCTTAGTCCCATGGTGAGTCCAAATCCGAAAGGATGTTCCTGATAATAGGTAGGTATCTTTGACCCGTTGTCGAAATGATAATTGACCGTTGGTTCTGCATAGATACTAAACTGCCGGTCGATCATAAATTCGCCTCCGAGTCCACCGTCTATTGACAGTTGGAGTGGACGTATGGTAACTTTTTCACTGGACATGGGGTAGCTTTCACTGTCAGGGTTTGATGTGGCGCATCTGCGTCCACTAACCATTTTCTCGACTGTGCCGCCTGCTTTGGCATAGAAGTGCAAGCGTCTGCTATTCCACAGCGTATAGTTGACATGAAGCGGGATTCCCACATAGTGCAGTTTCTGTTCCATCTGTTGAACATAATGCACGCTCTCTCTGGTGAAATCTGCCGTAAGGCGAGTGTATGAGAGTCCTGCCTCGACACTCCACCGATTGTTGATATAATAACGCATAGATACTCCAAAGCGCAATGGGAAGTGGTGTTTATAGTGTTCCTTTGGTGTAGCCGAAGCCAGTTCGATAGGTCGTAATATATCTGGACCTTTCGCCCCAAAAACCTGAGTATCAGCAGGTGGCGTTGCGTCGTACACGACAAGTTCTCCCCCTTTGTTGCCATCATTAGAGAATCCGTTGGAGAAGAATGCCTGCGCCGTGAGACGTTGGCTGTCACCATAAGCATCGTTGCCATGGGTATGTGAGAGATATTCAGATGCCTTCCGCTCACGTCCCGATACATTGGCAAGCGTGAGGCGGTTGGTTTTCGATGTGACCGGTTGAGTCTGCTCGTCGGTAGGGTTCGAGGCTGTTGCAGCAATCGTTTCAGTTGTTTCAGTTACAGCTTTGGCTGTTGTTTCGTCTGTCGCTGCCACAGCCAACGAGGATTGTTCTGTGTTTTCCACATCCACACGTTCGTCGGTTGTTAATATCCGTCGGGATTCCTTCGGCAACCGTTCGGTTTTCTGCGAATGTTGTTCGGACAGAGAAGCCAACAAGGGTTGACTGTCTGACAGAAGCTGCTTTTCTGTTTTTGCTGACAGCTGAACGCCTTGTTTTTCTGTACCGACAGAAGTCTGAATACTGGACTGCTGCGGGTTGAGGTGCGCTGGATTCCACAACAAACTGACTGCCACGCCAACACACAGGATGCCTACTGCCGCCACAGCTATCCATCGTTGACGGTAGAATACAACTTTCTTGGCTGGGCGCTGCTGTGCTGCCACGACTTGCTCCAACTCATCCCATGACAGGAGGGGAGCTGGCTGCTGATAGTCAGCCATCTTGTCTTGCAATTCTTTTCTCCACTGTTCTTTCATAGAATCTATTGTTGGGTGTTTGTATATTGTCTTATCATTTGTGCCAGCAGATTTTTCGCTCTGCTGAGTTGCGATGCCGAAGAGTCTTTCTTGATGCCCAGCAGTTGGGCTATTTCCTGATGGCTTTTGTGTTCGAAGACGTAGAGGTTGAATACCGTTCGGTATCCCGTTGGCAACCTTCTGACCATCTGTTGTATGACATCGGGGGGAATGTCGTTGACAGGCGGATCGTCTTCTTCCGGCACATCAGCCACGTCCCAGTCTATTGTCTGCCATTCGCGTCGTTTTTCTTCGCGCAGATAGCGTAACGCTTGAGTTATCACTATCTTGGTGGCCCATGCTCGGAGCGACCCTTCGCCACGATACTTAAAATCGGAAACATGGGTCAAGAGCTGCACCATACTGTCTTGCATCACATCTTTCAGACTTTCGCTATCAGTAATATAGCGCGCGCATACGGCAGTTAGCAGTCCACCATAACGGTCGTAGAACACCCTCATCGCTGCGGCATTGCCACAGCGAAGTTGTTCGGCCAACTGCTGTTCGTCTGTATCAGTATAGTGCTTCACGATGTTTTCGTTTCTATCGTTATAAAGTGCAAAAGTGGGAAAAACTTGCATAACTGCAATGGTTATTTTTGTTAAAAGACGTTAACTTATAGGTTTTCCATGCAAGTTTTCCGCAACGGCAGTCTTTATGTTGACGGAAAGAGGCACCACGATGGTGTTCTATCGCCAAAGAATTTATTAACAAAACAAATAACAGAAAAGACATGACAACAAAGAAAATTATCACTATGCTGATGGGTTGCATGGCCGCCTTTACCTTTGTGGCTTGCAACAGCGACGATGAACCCGCACGTCTGACACCTGCTGAGATTGCTCAGCGCTACGATGTTATCAAGGGTGTACACGACGGAATGATGGTTTATGCACTTTCGGGCGAAGGCACATCAAACTACAAGACCGATACTCTTGATGTAAAAATCGACATGTATAGCGACTCTGCTTTCGTAATAAAGAACATTCCTCCCAAGGCTTTCACCGTTAATCTGCCCGATGGCGATCTGAAGACAGCTATGGTGAATGCACAGCCTGTGGATCTGAAGTGTGTATATGGCTTCATGCCTTCTACTCAGATTCAGTTTCTGTTGAACCCCACTACCATGGAATACCATCTTACCTACGGCGACAAGCCTCATAAGGTTAGAGTAGCATTCTACATCAACAACTATAGTTCGTATGGTCTTTGGGATTCAAGAAAGAACCTGATGTACATGCAGATGGTTGTGGCTGGTGTATTTGAAGACGATAGCAACACCAACAAACTGTCGAAAAACCAGGTTGGTCTGATGTTCTATACCAAGAAGAAATAAAACTCATCACTAATACTGAAAAACTTACACTGTTGTCACCGGTCGCAGACACGAATCTGCTGATCGGTGACTTTTTTTATAGCCCGTCATATTCCCATGCAGGCCAAATACATCCAAAACGACCAGTCAATCCCCCATCTACCTATCCATCGAGGCAAAGGCCGGCAAGCTGCCCTGTCACCTACATACAACCCCAATCCATCAATTGGGCAAGTGGATATGATCAATATCATGCAGAAATACCAAAGAAGAAAAAGATGAAAAAAAAGATGGAAGAAACGATGGATAACTCATCTTTAATATGTAACTTTGCACACATGAATATAAAAGAACTACAAGGAAAACGCATTGCCGTGCTGCTCTCAGGAGGAGTAGATAGTTCGGTAGTGCTCCACCAACTGGCTCAGCAAGGATTGCACCCCGATTGCTTCTACATCAAAATCGGTCCTGAAGAGGAAGAAGAATGGGATTGTTCGTCGGAAGAAGACTTAGAAATGGCCACAGCCGTAAGCCATAAATACGGTTGTAAACTCGAAGTAATAGACTGTCACAAAGAATACTGGGAACAAGTGACCACCTACACCATGGATAAAGTAAAGGCAGGACTGACACCCAACCCCGACGTGATGTGCAACAGACTCATCAAGTTTGGAGCCTTCCACGACAAGCGTGGCAAGGATTATGACCTTATCGCAACAGGTCACTATGCACAGACAGAAATAGACAGCGAAGGAAGAAAATGGCTCACCACAAGTCCTGATCCGGTAAAAGACCAAACAGATTTTCTTGCACAGATATATGACTGGCAATTGAAAAAGGCACTCTTCCCCATTGGACACATGATGAAGGAAGAGGTGCGCGAAATTGCAGAAAGAGAACATCTGGTAAACGCAAAGCGCAAAGACTCACAAGGCATCTGCTTCTTAGGTAAGATCAACTACAACGACTACATACGCAGATACCTCGGAGAAAAGCCAGGCGAAGTGGTCGAACTGGAAACAGGAAAGCGCATCGGACAGCACCAAGGACTATGGTTTCACACCATCGGACAGCGCCACGGACTGGGTTTCGGAGGCGGACCATGGTTTGTGGTTAAGAAAGATGTAGCAGAAAACATACTCTATGTCAGCCACGGATACGATCCCAAGACTGCATACAAGCAGGATTTCAGAGTGCATGATTTCCATCATCTCACACTCCCACTCGATCCACAGCAGACCCATATTACCTTCAAGATACGTCATACACCAGAATACCACCCCGCCACTATCGAGCATGAAGGCGAAGGACAATTCACCGTACACTCCACACAACCCATCCACGGAGTGGCACCAGGACAATTCTGCGTTATCTACGACGAACAGCACCACCGCTGCTTGGGATCGGGAGAGATAACCGTATGAAAATAAATCGACGAGAATGTTTTGCTATTCGTCACTTTTAATGTAACTTTGCAAATTATGATACAACCCTCCATCGACAATACAACATGGAAAGAAAACGTCATCCTGGTTGATGCAGACTATATCGACAGGGTGACATTCGACCTTATCGTCAACTTTGAACGCATGATTGGGCGCCAAATACCCAAAGCCGACATGGCAAAATGGATTGACTGCATCGCACTCGACGGCGGCATGCGCGAGGGAAAACACGAGACTCAGGTCATACTGATACACGGCAAAAACAAAAAAGGCATGGATAACTTCATGCCTTCAACATTCGACGGAGAACTTGATGGAAAAGCCTTCAGCGATTCGCTCGGCGAATTTCAAATCAGTTGCGTAACCGTAGAAGAACTCGTTTCGGCAGAAGAACTCTTCACCGATGCCATGCAAATCATCGCAAATAGCGCCGACGTGAAACGAATGATGATTATCCCTGATGCTGAAAAAAACATCGAACAGGTGAAACAGGGACTCCGACATGCCGACCCCGAAAAGCACATTACCGTGTTTAGCATGCAACCCATAGCCGGAGGAAACTTCCGACAGGAAATACTCGGATACTCGCTCATGGCAGCACTCGGCATTAGGGGAGACGAAATAAAACCCTGAAACGATAACATAACTAGAAAATTATAAAAACAATAATAAAAATAAGAAAATGGGAAAAGTACTGATGATTGGTGCAGGTGGTGTGGCCACCGTAGCCGCATTTAAAATCGCACAGAATACCGACGTGTTCACCGACTTCATGATCGCATCAAGACGAAAGGAAAAATGCGACCAGATAGTAGAAGCCATCCACAAAAAAGGATACACCATGCCCATCAAAACCGCACAAGTAGATGCAGACGATGTGGAACAACTCAAAGCGCTATTCAACGACTACCAGCCCGAACTGGTCATCAACCTCGCACTGCCATACCAAGACCTCACCATCATGGAAGCATGTCTGGCTTGCGGATGCAACTATCTGGACACAGCCAACTACGAGCCAAAGGATGAAGCTCACTTCGAATACTCATGGCAATGGGCCTATAAAGAACGATTCGAACAAGCTGGACTATGCGCTATACTCGGTTGCGGATTCGACCCAGGTGTCAGCGGCATCTACACCGCTTATGCAGCTAAGCATCATTTCGACGAGATGACACAACTCGACATCGTCGATTGCAACGCAGGAAACCACCACAAAGCATTCGCAACCAACTTCAATCCAGAAATCAATATCCGCGAAATAACCCAAAAGGGACTCTACTACGAAAACGGAGAATGGAAAGAAACTGATCCTCTGTCAGTACACAAAGCACTCACCTACCCCAACATAGGACCACGTGAGAGCTATCTCATGCACCACGAAGAACTGGAGTCACTCGTCAAAAACTACCCATCAATCAAGTTAGCACGCTTCTGGATGACCTTCGGACAGCAATATCTCAACTATCTCGATGTGATTCAGAACATTGGCATGAGCAGAATCGATGAAATAGAATATGAAGCTCCACTGGCTGACGGAACAGGTACGGCAAAGGTAAAAATCGTTCCTCTGCAATTCCTCAAAGCCGTTTTGCCCAATCCACAAGATCTCGGAGAAAACTATGAAGGAGAGACTTCCATCGGATGCCGCATCAAAGGAACTAAAGACGGCAAACAGCGCACATACTACGTATATAACAACTGCTCACACCAGGCAGCCTACGAAGAGACTGGCATGCAGGGCGTAAGCTACACCACTGGTGTGCCTGCCATGATTGGCGCCATGATGTTCCTCAAAGGAATATGGAAGAAACCAGGCGTTTGGAACGTGGAAGAGTTTGATCCAGATCCTTTCATGGAACAACTCAACACACAAGGACTGCCTTGGCATGAAGTGTTTGACGGAGACTTAGAACTCTAATCCACAAACACTACACCTATTTTATAATATATACATTTATTGATACAGAAACCTACCATGGCAAAAAAAGAAAACGAAAACGAGACCATCAACGCGCAAAGCGAAAAGATGAAGGCCCTGCAAGCGGCCATGTCGAAAATAGAAAAAGAATACGGAAAAGGCTCCATCATGCGAATGGGTGACGAACAAATAGAGAATGTAGATGTCATACCAACAGGAAGCCTCAACCTCGACCTCGCACTCGGAGTGGGAGGATATCCACGCGGTAGAATCATTGAAATCTATGGTCCAGAATCTTCTGGTAAGACCACACTGGCCATACACGCCATTGCTGAAGCACAAAAGGCAGGCGGCATCGCTGCATTCATCGATGCAGAACATGCCTTCGACAGATTCTATGCGCAGAAACTGGGAGTAGATATCGACAACCTCTGGATATCACAACCCGACAACGGAGAGCAGGCACTTGAGATTGCCGACCAGCTCATACGATCATCTGCTATTGATATATTGGTGGTCGATTCAGTAGCTGCACTCACTCCGAAAAAGGAAATTGAAGGAGACATGGGTGACTCGGCTGTAGGACTGCATGCGCGTCTGATGAGTCAGGCACTACGCAAACTCACAGCCACCATCGCTAAAACAAACACCACATGTATCTTCATCAACCAGTTGCGAGAAAAAATCGGAGTCATGTTTGGTAACCCCGAAACAACTACTGGTGGTAATGCGCTGAAGTTCTACGCTTCTGTAAGACTCGATATCCGCCGCGTCAGCCCCATCAAAGAGGGTGACCAAGTCATCGGAAACCAAGTGCGCGTAAAGGTAGTGAAAAATAAAGTAGCTCCCCCATTCCGTAAAGCTGAGTTTGAAATAACCTTTGGCGAAGGAATATCGAAAGTAGGCGAAATACTCGATCTCGGCGTACAATACAACATCATACAGAAGAGCGGATCATGGTTCAGCTACGACGGACAAAAGCTCGGACAAGGACGTGATGCTGTCAAACAACTGATGAAAGACAACCCTGAACTCTGCGAAGAACTTGAAGCTAAGGTTGTTGAAACCATCAAAAACGAAGAGTAATACACAGATCACATAGATGAAAAGGCGCATCGGAAATATCCGATGCGCCTTTTATCATAGTCCCGTCTCTGGAACATATATACAATCCGAGATTATCTGCGACGACGGGTATGAGTCTTAACAGGAGTTTTACCAGAGCCTTCCGAGAAAAGATACCCGAAATAATCTTCCTTCTGACCATCTATATCACCTGTCACATTTTCATTCTTAAAAGTCACATTCTTCGTATAAAGGCGACCTGTAACAGTTTCGGAAAGTGTCAAAGTGACATACCGGCTATTACGCACAGGACGCATACCGTCAATGCGGAAAGTGGTTTCCTTAGCCATTGTCACCACACGACTACCCGCACCATTGCGGATAACCTTCATGGTAGTAGGATACTTCAAATGAACTGTTTTGTTCATATATTGGGCATAATCACCCAAAGAAGCTGACTGCTGGCGCTCGTCTTCTTCCTCAAAAGTAAACGAACCGTAGAACAGATGTTTGGCATTGTCAACAATAAACTCATCATCGCGCATACCACAATTGGTTTTGCTCATAGCCACATTCTGGAAGAATTCACTGCCATCCTTACCTTCAACGATAATCTTTACAGGGAACGAGCGAGTTCCAACACCAACGGCAACAACCTTCACTTTCTGTCCCTTCTCTACCTTCACCAAATCAGCAGCATCGCTTTCATAATCGGTATCAACATAATAATCAGTAGTGGTAGTTACCAATGTCTTGCCAACAAGCAATGAACGAGCAATATCTACATCACCCAGATAGGCTAACGTTGGCACACCTATTTTATTATAGCAATAGTCTTCATAATTGCCGTTGGGCAACTCAAAATAATACTGTTTGTTGTCATCTTGGCAAGTAAAGTTGAGCCGTGCACGACCGTTACTGCCAACAGCATGGCCACGATACACCATCACCTTGCGACGGAAATAACCGTTGCTCACCTCCTTATTATTACTTTCGTCACGGAAGGTATTCACCAACATGTCATATTTTTCAGGCAAAACCATGAAACGCATGCCATCTTGCCAGTCGCACAAACCATATCGAGGAAAGTTACGACCTACGAAATCCTGAGGCTTGTCTGCCTCTTGTGTTGTAGAACCTGCCACCTGTTTGGCATCAGTTTTTGGTGTCTCCACCTTTTTCACTCCTTTCGTCTTCACGATATAGGAATCACTTCCCTGTGCCATAACCGTTGTGGTCATTAGCGCAAGAATACCCATTGTTATCAGCTTTTTCATAATAGTTGTTTATAGTTAACGCTTGCAAAGTTACGATTTAGTAAGGGAAAAACCAAATTTTAAAGCAACAAACATGACCGAATACCATAATTAATATAAAAGCGATAGTACATCATGACACTAATACATGCCAAAATGTCATACAACACCCACTTTTAACAGCTGTCAAACACCATTTGGCACACGCTTTGCTATTAAGTTATCGTTAACATTACGAATATTAAAAATTAAAAAGAAATACATTATGGGAAAAATTATTGGAATCGACTTAGGAACAACTAATAGTTGTGTTGCCGTTTTCGAAGGCAGCGAACCAGTTGTAATTGCCAACAGCGAAGGTAAGCGTACAACACCTTCTGTTATTGGTTTCGTAAAAGACGGCGACCGCAAGGTAGGTGATCCTGCCAAGCGTCAAGCTATCACAAACCCCAAGAACACCGTTTATTCTATCAAACGTTTCATGGGTGAAACATACGAGCAGAGCCGTAAAGAGGCTGAAAGCATGCCTTACACAGTAGTCAACGAAAACGGATATCCACGCGTTGACATTGAAGGACGCAAATACACTCCGCAGGAAATCTCTGCCATGGTGTTGCAGAAGATGAAGAAAACCGCAGAAGACTACCTCGGACAAGAGGTAACCGATGCAGTTATCACCGTACCAGCATACTTCTCTGACTCACAGCGTCAGGCCACTAAAGAAGCCGGACAGATTGCAGGTCTCAATGTGCGTCGTATCGTCAATGAGCCTACTGCTGCCGCTTTGGCATATGGTGTAGATAAGGCCAACAAGGATATGAAGATTGCAGTATTCGACCTTGGTGGTGGTACATTCGATATCTCTATCCTCGAATTTGGTGGTGGTGTATTCGAAGTGCTCTCTACTAATGGTGATACACACCTCGGTGGTGACGACTTCGACCAGGTCATCATCAATTGGCTGGCAGACGGCTTCAAGAGTGAAGAAAACGTTGATTTGCGCAAAGATCCTATGGCCATGCAGCGTCTGAAGGAAGCTGCAGAAAAGGCAAAGATTGAACTGTCAAGCTCTACATCTACCGAAATCAACCTGCCATACATCACCGCTGTTGACGGTATGCCTAAGCACTTGGTTAAAACTCTGACCCGCTCACAGTTCGAGCAGTTGGCACATAACCTCATTCAGGCATGCCTCGTACCTTGTCAGAAAGCAATGGCAGACGCAAAGCTCTCTAACTCAGACATCGATGAAGTAATCCTCGTTGGTGGTTCAAGCCGTATCCCTGCCGTACAGGAGCTCGTCAAGAACTACTTCGGTAAAGAACCTTCTAAGGGAGTTAACCCTGATGAAGTAGTTGCCGTAGGTGCTGCCATCCAGGGCGCCATCCTCAACAAAGAAGAAGGTGTAGGCGATATCGTTCTGCTTGACGTCACTCCACTGACCCTCGGTATTGAGACCATGGGCGGTGTGATGACCAAACTGATTGACGCCAACACTACCATCCCCTGCAAGAAGAGCGAAGTATTCTCTACCGCAGCAGATAATCAGACCGAGGTTACCATCCACGTTCTGCAAGGTGAGCGTCCTATGGCCAACCAAAACAAGAGCATTGGCCAGTTCAACCTGACAGGTATCACTCCTGCCCGTCGTGGTGTTCCTCAGATTGAAGTTACCTTCGACATCGATGCCAACGGTATCCTCAAGGTATCAGCCAAGGATAAAGCCACCGGCAAGGAGCAGAGCATCCGCATCGAAGCCTCTTCAGGTTTGAGCGAAGACGAAATCAACCGCATGAAGGCTGAAGCTGAGCAGAATGCCGAAAACGATAAGAAGGAGCGCGAGCGCATCGACAAGATGAATCAGGCCGACTCTATGATTTTCCAAACAGAGAATCAGTTGAAGGAATTGGGTGACAAACTCCCCGCAGACCAGAAACCCGCTATCGAGCAGGCACTGCAGCAATTGAAGGATGCCCACAAGGCAGGCGACGTTGCCGCCATCGACAATGCTATCAATGCACTGAATGCAGCATGGCAGACCGCTTCACAGCAAATGTATCAGAATGCCGGTGCACAGCCAGGAGCTGGCGCTGGACAGGAGCAGGGCCCATTCTACAATGACCAGCAACAGTCACAGCAGAACACCCAGAAGGATGACAACATCCAGGATGCTGACTTCGAGGAAGTGAAGTAAGCTTGATAAGCAAACAATAAACAAACATATGAAATCCGTGTAGCTCACGTAGTTACACGGATTTTTCTTTGTGTTAATTTTTGTCATTCTTGGCTTGTTTTCGGATTTTTATCGTAATTTTGCACCAAATCGTTCACGCGACACTTTGGTCGGTGAAGTTCAACAAAAAGACAAATACACCTTATTTTATAGATATATGGCACAAGCAAAATACGAGATTCGAAGGAAATGCCCTATCTGTGGTGCGGTGTTCCAAATTCGCACCATTGATGCAGTATATTGTTCGAAGCAATGTTCCGATGTTGCTTACAAGAGGAAGAAAGACAGAGAGGCAAAAGAAGCCAAGTACGAAGAGTTGGCAAAAGAAATTCCTGACATACGAGAATATCTTTCGGTTCAGGAGGCTGTTGCTGTTTATTGTGTTGAACGAGACACTTTGTATCGTGAGATTCGTAAGGGTAAGATTCCATCAGTCAATCTTGGCACGAAACAACTCAGATTGAATCGTGCAGACCTTGAACTGCGTTACCCAAGAAGAAAGAAGGTAAGGAAGGCTGCCAAGAAGCCTATACCAAAAACATACAACATGGAACCAGAGAATTGCTATACCATAGGAGAAATCTCAGAGAAGTTTAGGATTCATGATTCATCCGTATGGGCACATATCCGCAAGTTCTCCATCCCTACCCGACAGATAGGTAACTATGTGTACGCTCCAAAATCAGAAATCGACAAACTCTATAAATCCATCAAACTATGAAGACTCCTATGAAGCGCACGGTATTCAAAGTAATACTCCGCAAATCCGAATACAAAGAGCAGTGGTCATTGCTCATTGAAAGTTTTCCTGTCTTTGAGCCTGGCAAGGATAAGCCTCTCCGTAAGCATGAACCACTTGGGCGGTTTATAACTACTCCTATCTTTGATAAGAATAGTTCTGGAAGAACTCTATCTGATGGTAAAGCCTACTATCGTCCCAAGCGTGATGCCAATGGAATCATCATGTGCCGCTCACAAAAAGACCAAGAGGCTTGCATCTTTGCTGACAAAGTACGTGACCTCCGTCAGCACGAATACGACAATCAGTCTTTGTACACAGATTCCGAGGCTGAACAAGCAGCACAAAACGAAAGGTCAAAGTGCGACTTTATCAAGTACTTTGAGGAGTTAAAGGACAAACGTCACAAGAACAGTTCCAAGTCCATTCAAGTCAATTGGAATCGTGAACTTGCACTTCTGAAGTTATATACAGATGGGAAGCCGCTTCTATTTGGTAGCATAGACCTGAATCTCATCGAAGACTACAAGGATTACCTTATCAACGCGCCCCAAGGAGGCAGTAAGGCAGGAACCATATCAGCCAATACCGCCTCGACCTATTTCTCGATATTCAAGGCAGGTCTTCATCAAGCCTTCATCGATGGTTACTTGACCATCGACCTTGCAGCCAAAGTTAAGAACATATACTACGAGGAAAGCCAGCGCGAGTATCTGACATTGGAGGAACTCAACCAACTGGCAGCAACACCATGTGATAGCGAAATTCTCAAAAGAGCAGCCTTGTTTTCTGCCTTGACAGGATTGCGCCATAGTGACATCAAACAGCTAAAGTGGCGCGATATTGTGAAAGACAAGGAACATTACCAGCTCCATTTTACCCAACAGAAAACCAAGGGTGTAGAGTATATGCCAATTTCTGATCAGGCATATTCCTTGTGTGGCGAACGAGGCGATGCAGACCGACTTGTCTTTGAAGGACTACAAGACCCATCATGGATTAATCGACCTGTGAAACGATGGATAGAAGCATCTGGTATCACCAAGCACATCACCTTCCACTGTTTTCGTCATACCTATGCTACACTACAGCTTACCAATGGCACAGACATCTATACAGTCAGCAAAATGCTTGGCCATAAAAAGGTAACAACAACTCAAATCTATGCCAAAATAGTTGATGCAAAGAAGGATGCTGCCGCTGATGCCATCCAGATCAACCTCTCTGACGACATGATTGGAACTCCCATCGACTCCAAGAAAGAATAGTTCATATTCCACTTCCATAGGTCTAAGCATACAGAAACTTTTACGTTATTCACATCCATAGCCATTCACATTCAAGTGTGAGTGGCTTTCTTCGTATTTGGCCTTTTGCTTCTGATTTCCATTATGACAAGGGTATGATACCAATCATAACGATGCCATAACGAAATTATTTTTCACCACCGTTGTTTTTGTTTTCGCTGATTATCAGCATTATATCAATAAGATAATGCTATGAAAGACATGTTCCTTTTATGCCAGTAATCATGCCCAAATCACCATTCCTTTTTCCGATACTTTTGCGGTCGCTTTCTTGCAAAAGAGAGTGACTGTAGCATAAGCTGCAGCCAACTTGAACACACATTTTTTATGCGTACAGAAGTACCCACATTCGATGCAATGCCACAGATGATGGCTAACATCCTTGAGAAGTTGGAGACGCTTGAACAAAAGTTCGACGCTCTGCAGTCAAACAACAATGTAGAGGCAGATGCATGGTTCTCGCTGCAAGACCTATGCAACTACCTCCCTAACCATCCTGCCGAACAGACCGTTTATGGTTGGACGAGCAACCGTACCATTCCCTTCCACAAAAATGGCAAGAGCATTCTTTTCCGCAAATCGGAGATTGATGCATGGCTCATGCAGACCTCTCGCAAGTCAGTCAATGACATTTACGATGAAGCGCGTACGTATGTAGTCAATAATCCCAAAGGCAGAAAGGAGGAGACACGCAACCATGTATAACCACCTTTCTATCTATGAGGAGTTTTTCGGAGTCAAAGAGGGAGAAATGCTGTCTTTTTCCTTTTTCCGAAAACCCATCCGCAACACGGAGCCACTGCGCTGCATCAGTATTCCTGACATCTACCGCTACATCGTTGGCCCGTATGCAAAGAAGCAAACAGAGATGTTGCGCTCCATTACGGGCAAAGACCAGGCACGCAAGTACAAAGCTGAGAATTTCGACTTCTGCACATTCTCTGGTATCTTTCATACTCGAAACAAGGATGGCCTGTTGCAGCAATCCGATCTGATTTGTATTGACTTCGACCATGTGGCTGACATTCCTTCGTTGCATGAAAAACTGCTCAATGACCCTTGCTTTGAGACAGAACTACTCTTTCGTTCACCTTCGGGCGATGGGCTGAAATGGATTATTCAGGTATTCCGCAAAGGATGGGAGCATAGCCGTTTCTTCAATGCAGTATTCAACTATCTTGTAGCAAATGGCTATCCTGAGCCCGACAAATCTGGCAGTGATGTTTCTCGCTCCTGTTTCATTCCACATGACCCAGAAGCTTATATTAACCCTAAGTACAACAACGTTAAAGATGAAAACTTTTTCACCAGAAGAATGGGAGAATGTCCCTTCTAACACAGCGAACAGCAACACAAGCAAGACACCGTCTGCATACTCCAATACAAGCGAAGCCACTCGAGCCAAGGTAGAGCGTGTCCTTTCTCTTATTGAACAAAAGGGAATAGATATTACAAATGGCTATGACAACTGGCTGAAAGTCGGGTTTGCTCTTACAAGTGAGTTCCAAGAGGCAGGAAGGGGCTTCTTCCACCGTGTCAGTCGGCAAAACCCCAAGTATAAGGCAAGTGATACAGACAAACAATACAATAAATGTCTGTCTGCACATGGGGATGGCATATCTATCGCCACATTTTTTCAGATGGCGAAAGATGCTGGTATTGACATTTCCAATCCCAAAGAAAACCAAAAGTCATCCGTTGGAACTTTGGATATTTGGACTTATGGTTCTGACAACCAAATGTCCAAAAAACCAAATATCCAGCCTATCGAAGTGGACTTCAAATGGATTTTGGATGAAGAATCTCTTCCACATTTCCCTGCCTTCATATACGACATGCTTCCACCTTTCATAAAGGAAGTGTTGGGCAACTGTATCTCAGAAGATGACCGAGACATGATGCTGATGGGCACGTTGACTTGCATCTCAGCTACACTTCAAAATGTGGTCGGTGAGTACAATCATGATGATTGGCACCCTATGCTATACTTCTTTGTTATGGCAGATGCCGGTATGGGCAAAGGCTCGCTGAAATATTGTCGCGAGATTGTGGCTCCCATCCATAACGAACTGCGTGAAGCTTCCGAGCAGTTGATGAAACAATATAAGGAGAGTAAAAGCGAGTCAAAGCCTGGTGAGAAAGATACTTCCAATGTCAATGAGGCTCCACACCGTCGCACACTCTTCATTCCTACCAACAGTAGTGCTGCATCCGTCATACAGCAATTGGACAACAATGGAGGTGTCGGTCTGATATTCGATACAGAATGTGATACGCTGAGTGCCATTCTTAAATCGGAATATGGTGACTACAGCACCATCATCCGCAAGAGCTATCATCATGAACCTATCGACCTGAGCCGCAGGAAGGACGATGAATATCGTGTCATTGAAAGACCGATGCTTGCTATCTGCCTTTCTGGTACGCCTGGTCAGCTATACACCTTGACACCTCAGGCTGAGGATGGCACCTTCTCACGTATCACCTGTTATCACATGCCATTCAAAGCAGAGTTCCGTGATGTCCTTGTCGAGAGTATCAACCACAATTATGACAACTACACTTTGCGAGAGAGATTTTTCCAGTTAGGTAAGCTGTACAAGCAACGTCGTGAGTCATTCTTCCGTGGTGGTAGTTACCGTATTGTCATCCCTCAAGAATACTGCAAGGAGTTCAATGAGCATTTCAGACAGATGAATCAAGAGGTGGTCGATGACATCTCGCATGATATGCAGAGTGTGGTACGCCGTCTGGCCTTCACCGTGTTTCGCATTATGATGGTGCTGACCTCTATCAGGTTCATGGACGAAATTTCCAATCCTTCTGCAATGACTCCAAAGGATGGTAGTAGAATCGTAATACGATGCAGTAGGGATGATTTCGACATCGCCATGGCGATAGGTGATGTTCTCATCTACCATACAGTCTATTGCTATGCCCATCTGCCACAAAGCAAGGTCACTACTAATGGGCAGGGCGAGATTATCACGAAGAAGAGCAAAATGGAACAGTTGTTAGCTGCACTGCCAAACAAATTTGACAGAGAGACCTATCGAGCTGTGTCCATGAAACATGGCTATCCCGTGAGCACTACCGCCAAGTGGATCAATGACTACGTCCGTCAAGGTCGTCTGGAACATTCCAGTCAAAACTGCTATCGGAAATTGTAACAATGGAGATGTCCCGTCCTGCGTGGTGTGACGGACTTTTATAAAAGTCCTAAACATAATAGGGACTTTTAGATTCACTGGCTATCGCCGCTCACTTAAAAAGTCCTCCTATTATGCTCAGGCACCGCCCGAGACCTGGCATCCTCCACTTACAGACATTATAACAATGTATAACCCATAAGCAAAAGTTTTCAATGGAAACGAAGAAACCACGCGCCTCTATCCATGTTGGTGCAGACAAGAAATCTTTCTCTGCCCAAATGGGCAACGAGGCAGAGCGCAGAGGCTGGGACGAGAAACGCTACCAGTCAAAGAATGTTGAGACGGAGAAGAATAATCACTACAACTTCTCACGCAAGTACCTCAACTTTGAAGTCATCAAAGGATGCAAGGTCGTGCCTCTTGGTTCCAATCCTGTTCCACTTCATCAACGCCTCCAGCAGCGTCACGATGAACTGGGCTTCAAACCTTACATGGATGCAAAGCATCCCAACCAGGTTGCTCAGAACAGTCCGAACGGATTGGTGAACATCATCTTCGGTGGCGACCACGAAGTTATGAAACTACTGGCCTTTGGCGAACAACAGATAGACACCTCTGACCCATACGCTGACAATAGCAGTATCAAACTGATGCCAGCTATCTACGAATGGGCAAAGGATACATATCAGTTCTGTTGCCGTATGTGGGGCGAGGACAACATCATCGGCTTCGACGTGCATTGTGATGAGACAGGTGTTCATGCTCATGCCTTGACCGTTCCTGTAGAGCAAGTCAAGAAGCGTGGACGCATCGGCAGTCAGTATGTCAACAAGGACAATCCCGACAAGGTCCTGTCAACGAAAGAGTGGAAGGCCTTGCCCAAGGAGGAACGCAGCAACTACATCAAGACGGAGTCAACAAAAGGTGTGGTAGAGCGTGTATCGTATGCTAAGGTATGGGGTGAGAGAGCAAAGGAAAAGTCCCAATATCTATCTGACCTCCACACAAAATACTATAATGAGGTAGGCAAGAAGTATGGTTTGGAACGAGGCATCCCATATCATGAACTCTCCGAAGAAGAGAAACGGGAACGCAGACACAAGAGCAAGGTTGTGTTGGAAGCTGAACGTAAGGCGAAACAGGCTATAGCAGAGGCAGAGAAGCTGAAAGCAGAGATTGAAGCAGAAGCGTCTATTGCTACCTTGCAGAAAGAGAAAGCCCAAAAGGAATTGAATTCAGCCAAATCAGGTTTCCTCGCCAAAATCTTCCAGCCAGGCAAGTACAAGAAGGAGGAAACTGCAAAGCTCAAAGAGTCTTATGATGCTGGTGTCAAGGAAACCATTGGCAACTTCATCAAAGCATCGGGATTGAAATGGAAGAGTGAACCCACAGCCGAGATCCTGGGACGACAGTACCGCATGTTATGGGACACGAACAAGGACCTTTCCAATGAGTTGAAGAACAAGGAAGGAACCATCTCATCAAAGGAGGTTGAAATCCGAGGACTTCGCGCTAAAGTAACCACCCTCACAGAAGAAGTGAATGGACTCAAATACCGCTTGACACTCATCGATGAGAGCGCCGTAGAGAGATTGCGCAACGCCAAGAATGCTGAAACCGCTCGTGCAGACAATGCTGAAAGCGAACTGGATTCGCTTCGTTCAACTTATCAAAACCTCCTGGGAAAGTGGTATGCCCTTTGGAATGAACCAGAGTACAACGAGGCAACAAGGATGGTAAAGGAGCGCAAAGAGCGCGAGGCTCGACTTGCCGCAGAGAAGCAAGACCGATACCAGAAAATTCTCAATCGTTTCATCGCAGAAGGACGTGCTACCCTCAGAGCATTCGCCCTTTCAAATAGAACGAACTTCAACGACAAAGAGGCTGCATCCATCTACTACGGCATCATGGCTGTTGCCCATAAGATGGAATTGGACCTAGGCACAAAGGAAGGTATTACCTCGGCCGTCAACAACTTCCTTAGTGGTGTATCATGGTATGATTGCTCAAAATTCAATGTAGAGTGCGTCACCAGCTGGACACATCTATTTGCAGAACGGGATGTGACCTATGAATCATCTATCATAGACAACTTTATCTCTTTCATTGATTATATGTCATGTAGTGCAGAAACCTACACTTCTCTTGGTGGCTCCAATGGCTGTGCTGACCAACTTACAAATTGGGATGGTACGAAGAAACTTGGCCTCGGCTCACCATCCAAAAAGAAAGGTCAGTCCTATTGAGGCACACAAGGCATATAATCTAGAGCGATTTGCAGCAAATTGTACCTGCAAGTCGCTCTCAGCTGTTAAAATGTAGCTAAAAAACGAAGATTCTTAGGAATTTTTGTTTGTGTTCCGATTTTTATGACTATCTTTGTAGTCAAAATCTGACAATTCCAGAGATGAATAATCACTAATGACAACTGTATGAGCAAAGCCGCTAGAAATATATTAACCTTGAATCATGATGAAGCGATGGACTTCTTCATGAAATCTGAGCAATATCATGGATTTGAACTACCGGAGTACTTTTCTTTTGATGAAGTTCTGAAGTATGTCCGTGAGAAGGTAAGGACCATTCCTTATGAAGAATGCCTAAAAAAAGGTGTTTCTCCAGACTCTCTCTCAGATGTTAATCTTGATATCTTGCTCAACAAGGATGGACGCTATGCCGTTCGTCCTATCATCCTAGCCAATCCTTTCCTCTACTACTTCCTTGTGCGAGAGGTTTGTTGCGAAAGCAACTGGCAAGTAATAAAAGATTTGTTTGAGAAGTTCAATGTCCCTCATATCACATCTTGTGCAATTCCAGTCATCCCTAACGAGAAAGAGCCATTCCATAAGGCAACGACTATCAACAATTGGTGGAATAGTATGGAGCAACGTTCCATTGAATTGTCATTGGAATATCGTTATATGTTTGTGACGGATATCACCAACTGCTATGGTTCTGTCAATCCACAGACTTTCGATTGGGCATTCACTCTCAAAGACACAACCATTGCAACAGGTATCCAAAGCCCAATCGCTCAAAACATACAGAAATTCCTTCGTGCTTTACAGCAAGGTCGCAACATTGGTATTCCGCAAGGTAGTGCGATCTTTGACTTTGTGGGTGAGATAATCCTTGGCTATTCTGACCTTCTGTTGCACGAATCATTGCAAGCCAAAGCCAAGGAGTACGAGGAACAAGGCAAAACCTTTCCTCCATACGAGATTATCCGCTATCGTGACGATTACCGTATCTTCTGTAGCAATAAAGATGCACTTGAGGATATCTCATACACCCTCCAACAAGTTTTGGAACGGCTGAATTTCCGAATGAACAGTCAGAAGACAAAGATTAGCGAAAGCATCGTGACAGATGCTGTCAAGTCTGACAAGCTGGCTTACATCTACAACACTCCTATCTTCAACAAGAAGGGATGTGACTTTGATAGTTTTGAGAAACACCTGCTCTATATCCTTATGTTTGCACGCCAATACCCTGATAGTGGTTCGTTAAAGACTATGCTTTCAGATATCGATAAACGAATTGAACAATGGCTTAATCAAGAGAAGACAGATAAGATAAACGATAGTAGCAAATGGGAAGATGTTAATCTTGATGATAATCCAAAGGAGGATGCAGAAAAGAAAAACATCTTTGCAGACCTTAAGACATATAAGCGCAGTAGACACATCCCAGGAGGAAGTGTACGTGCCATGGCAGCAGTCTGTACCCAGATTGCTCTCGAGAATGTTTGTTGCAGCCACTATGCTCTTCGCGTCATGAGCCGTTTGGTTGAATCATTGAAGAACGAGGACGAGAAGTGGGATATCCGCGATAAGGTATTTGGTAAGTTGTGTAACCAACCCAACTCCACATATAACCAACTCTGGCTTCAGAACATTACATACCAGCGTGACAAGAAGAATGGTACATCTCCGTATTCAATGCGTTTATGTAAAGTGGCAGCTTGCGAGGAAAGAGTGATGCTTTGGAATAATAATTGGCTGAAACCTATAATGATGGATAATATGCCGTTAGCTTCTGTGGTGGATGTTGAAGTGTTAAAAAAACTCACTCCTGTTATTACGTTTAGAGAAACAAGAACATATAATGAATCATATAATTATGATATAGACTATCCCTCCGTAGGATTGTAACAAATTTCGATAACACTTATGCAACTTAGAATGAAACTGTAAAAATCACTTCTGCTTGGTATAAGATTGTATCATCAAAAGATTTTATTCTACAATATAACAAGAATATGGCAAAGATAAATCCATTAGATGACTTTGATTGGGAAGCTTTTGAAAATGCGGCTTCATCACAATCTGTGGAAGAATCAAATGAAGAGACTACAGATGTTCCCGAACATACGGTAGTCTCTGGCACTGTTATTTCCATAAACAAACGTGAAGTTGTAGTCAATATAGGCTATCGTAATGATGGTATTCTACCGGCAAGCGAATTTAGATATAATCCAGACTTGAAGGTAGGTGATGCCGTTGATGTGTACATAGAATCAAAGAGTGATCGTCTTGGTCAGTTGATTCTGTCACATAGGAAAGCAAGAGCTGCAAAAGCCTGGGACAAGGTTAATGAAGCCCTTGACAACAACGAAACGGTAAAAGCCTACGTAAAGTGTCGTACAAAGGGAGGTACCATTGTGGATGTCTTCGGAATGGAAGCATTTATGCCTAGTTCTCAGACCGACATCGTAAGAGTTGCCGATTTGGAAACATTCGTGGGTCAGACAATCAGTGTTAAAGTAGTAAAGGTAAACAAAGAGTTCCGCAATGTCGTTGTAAGCCGAAGAGCCGTAGTAGAAGAGAATCTGGCAAAGAAAACTGCTGATAAGACTTTGCTTAAGGAAATATGGCAGAAACATACAGAAGTTCAGGAACAGATTCTTAGACAAAGGACTGCTCCTATTGCCATCATGCCAGAAGCTACTACTATTATCAATGAGAAACTGCATGTCAGAGTTGATTTCGCTGATAATACAGAGGGATTACAACAACAGATAGCTGATAGTTTGGACATAGATTATGATGATTGTCATTTTGAAGATGGCTATGTCCTTGCATCTATTTCCAACTGGCAGAAGTTGGATGAATCTGTAAAGGCCAGAATCAGTACGAAAGCAAACAAAGAGTATGTCACGTTCACTTACTATCCTGTAGTTGATGGTAGTGTTGTGGACAGACGTGCTCAGTTTACTGGGGTAAAGCAATTGTTGGACAAACTGGAGGTGGAATATGATTTTGACAAGAACAATCGACTGCAAATATCCATTGAAGAGTTAAACAGATTGAAGGAGAATGAAGAATTCAATAGCCTTCAATTGGCTTTGCCTGATAGAGCATCAGCCATCATTCCTACATACCCAAGCATAATAGTATATCTTGAAAAACTATGTCCTGGTCTTAAACTGAATAACATAGAATCGTTCAAGAACAGCAGGAAGAAAATAAACAGTGGAGTAAACATAGACAAACAAGTGTCTGTTGAAGGCGGATATTTCACTCAAGAATTCTTGGAGCAGATAAAGCCAGTGTTTGAATTGCAAATGTGTAAGGTGGAATTTACCTTTATCATTCACGAGGATGCATTAAACAGTTATGATTGGCAAGCAAACAAGCTTGGATTGCCAAAGTTAAACGGCAATACTATTACCTTCTATAAGAATGTAAAACGTCCTAAGCTGCAAGAAGAGGTAGAAGAAATAACAGATGACGTTGTGAATGTAGAAGACGAAGGCGATGATACTTCGGATTTTGCTTACATGACTTCATCAGATTTCTTTAATACGAAGGACACTACCGATTTTAACTTTGATTTCTATCTCTGGAATAAACTGATGAAAAAATTGTTCGGTCAAGACAATTATGATTATACAGAGAAGTACTATTACAAGTACCGTGATAATAGAGATTGGGCAACGGTAGAAGAACTTGATAAGTTCAATGATGACTTGCATGTTTCGTTTAAGCCATCAATAGAGTATTCTGTATCGTCGAAGGGTACTTCAATCGGTATAGATTTCAATTGGAAGGAAAAGAACTTACCCGAGCTTCTTACTGAGTTGAGCAGAGATTATCCATTTGTGGATTTTGGCTTGTTCAAGAATGGTCACAAGTGCAACTTCGATGTTCAATACAGAAAAGCAGATATGACAGAAGTCATGAATCAACTTCATGATTTCTCTGACGATTTGCATCTTGAACTGAAGAAGAAGGGAACAGAACTTGTCTTCTCACGAGAATTCCAGAAAATAGAAGACCTGTTGACGTTCAAGACTCAGTTAATCCATAAATTACAGACATTTGACCAAAAGAGATATTTGTGTACAATCTCAGAAGTGCCTTCTGATAAAGTTAAACTGGTATATTTCAATGATATTACCAGCAGAGACGAAGATCGTCTGGACGCAGCGCGAGAACTCAAAGGTGCAGATTTCACAGTTGGAGAACTGAGAATCGGTAAACTAATAAGAACAGCAAACTACCCGGAACTGGTCTTGGATATTTCTGGAGATTTTTATGAAGTCACAAAACAGTTGTTTGAAGAGACTGATGTCACGGAAATAACTCCAGATCTTTCGGGTGATTTGGAAAAACTGGCACGTTTGAAGGAATCATTGAACAGAATCGTTGAAGGTCGTGACGTAGAGAATTCCTCGCTTGGTACTTTCATCTTTGATGCTTCTAAAGCTGCAGGTATTAAGGATTTTGAAGAGAATATCAGATTAGAGCTACAAGAAGTTGATAAACACCTTCTGAATAAAAGAATAGCCAATAATGAGCCACAAAAAGTGGCTATTGCAAAGGCCATTCTTGCTCCTGACTTGTCTCTAATCCAAGGTCCTCCGGGTTCTGGAAAGTCAACGGCAATTGCCGAACTAA
Source organism: Prevotella sp. P4-119 (assembly GCF_002251345.1). NCBI lineage: Bacteria > Pseudomonadati > Bacteroidota > Bacteroidia > Bacteroidales > Prevotellaceae > Prevotella > Prevotella sp. P4-119. Next base: position 25,589 of record NZ_NPJB01000073.1, read on the forward strand.
TTTGGCAGCATGTCCGTGAGAACCAGAATACAAGAATTCTGCTAACATCTGAAACGAATCTTGCTGTTGACAATGCAATAGATAGAGTCGTGAATCCATATCACAATTTGGTGAAACCTATCCGCATAGGTGATGAGTCGCGTCTGGAAACAGAAGGACTTCAGTTTTCATACTCTGCCATGTACCGCTGGGCAAAAGGAGAAGACATTACAGCAAAGAAGAAGTCATTTGACATTGACGATGATGACGACGATGATGTTGCTACAACTGTAGAAGACACTGTTTATGAAGCTCCTGAGAAGTTAATCCTTCTGAACTGGATGGAGAACATCTGTAGAAGAATGGATAAAGACAGTATGCCGGAAGAAGCCCAGGAACTATGGGAGGATCTACTGGAGAATCCTACAGACAATCTTAAAGTACTATTCTTTGATAACTACATTGCAAACTGTAATGTGGTGGGTGCAACATGTAGTTCAATAGGACAGAAGAACATAATCTTTACTGAAAATATCGCCACTCAGAATAAGAAGAACAAATTTGTTCCTACTGCATTCTATAAGACATATAGAAGTGTTTTCTCACAAAGAGATAACGAGTACAATCCTAAAATCAGGTTTGATGTTGTAATTCAAGATGAGTCAAGTAAGGCAACTCCAGCTGAGTTGTCTCTGCCTCTGATTTATGGAAAGAAGAATATTATCATTGGCGACCATCGACAGTTGCCTCCAATGATTTCAAGAGAATCATTTACTAATTCCTTTGATTATCTTATAAAGCGTGAGAAGGACAATTCTGAATTGCAGCGAATAAAAGAACTGAAGAGTTTTGTTGTCAAAAATTTCAATGTTCTGGAAATATCGCATTTTGAGCGATTGTACAATCAGATAGATGAAAAGCTCAAAGGTGTATTCAACTATCAGTTTAGAATGCATCCAGCTATCAATGAAGTAATAAAACAATTCTATAAGGACGAAGGCGGATTGGAGTGCGGTTTGGTGCATCCAAGAGATTTGGGTATCAATGACCCTGACTATATCAATAACGGAGCATCAAGATTCCATGGTATCACAGCAGGCCCTATTGATCCTGATGTTCATGTGTTGTGGATTGATTCTTCTTCTCCAGAGATGCTTGATGGTACGTCAAGAGTAAATTATGGTGAGGTTGAAATTATTCGTAAATTACTTCGTGAGTTGAATAATTCGGATTCATTCCATGAGTATAATAATAGATGGAGTAGCGTTGAAGACAAGCAGATTGGCTTGATTTCGTTCTATGGTAAGCAATTGCGACTGCTCAAGGAAATGGCAAGAGAATTCAACCCTAACGAGATGCCTATAAGAGTTAGTACTGTAGATAGATTCCAGGGAATGGAACGCAATATTATTATTGTATCAATGGTAAGAAGCCACTGCATCCAAACAGAGAAAGGACAAAAGCCGAATTATACAAAATATAGAGAAGATGGTTATCCGAAGCAGGAAGACCTTGGCTTTGCTCAATCTCCAAACCGATTGAATGTTGCTTTGTCACGTGCAAAACGTTTGCTGATAATTGTTGGTGACAGCCAACTCTTTAGAACAAAGGAAATTTATGATAATGTATACAATACTGTATTCAATCATGAAAATGGTAAAATTTTAACAGCTGAGGAATATGGATTATAAAGAAATTATCAATAAAGGTAAGCTCGTTTATGCTTCACGTTCCACAGATTCTAATTTCCGTTTGTGGAGATTGAACAAGACGGCATGTTATGTTACCTACTATAAAACAGTTGAACTGACCAAATTGGATAAGGTTCTTCTGATGACCATAAAATATAACGGTGGTTCTATTTATGAGAACAAGTTAGCTGGTATTCTCGGATTCAACGTTCAGGATGATTTTGACGTGACTCCAAAAAGATACAAAGATGTCGGAGAGGTTTCTATCTTTGGCGGAATCCTTTCTGAACTGACAAAGTTCGCATTGATTAGTAATGTTGATCATAAGGTATCTGTAACACCATTAGGAGAATTGGCTCTTAAGAAAGGTGTTAAATACGAATTCTATTCAGGAGCACAGCTATTGAACGAATGCTTCGACCTGGCTCAAAAGACAGAAAAGGAATTCCTGTATTTCCCTTTCAGAGACTCTCTTGGTATCGTGTCAAAAATTCAAGGAAGCAAATTGCTGCCTTATGAGGATTTCAATGTTGGTTCAATTGAGGAAGAGTTGTATGGCGCTCCAGAGGAACTTGTGTCGCGTCTGTTATTGCAGTCAGATGATAGTACTTCAGTTTTCAGAGCTGAAGCATCAACTGATGCAAGAATGGGCGAAGCTTATGTTGATTTCAGATTATATGAATATAATGGTCAAAAGTACCCAATAGTCTTCTATCAAAATGAAGTCTCGTTGAAAGCTAACGACTTATTGTTCAACGATTGTAATACCCAATACGTTCGTGACAAAATTCATATAGGAGAATACCTATATCTGGTTAGAGAAAGTCGTATGAGATTGTCTTACCAGTCCCTGTACCCTTATATGGATGTCTGGTCATTGGACGATTTCCTTGATAGTGAGTATTTAGACTGGAACGACAAGAGACTGTTTGACAGCATTGCAAAAGTTGCAAATGGAGCCCAATGGTCAAAGATTTCGTCGGTATGTCCGACAGAATCATTAAAACCGAACCTTAAACAATATGAGGAATCATTAGATTGGATTATCATTTCGGAAAGATTTGATGATGACTTTATTGTTGAGAATGCCACAAAGTACCCATGGGACTTTGAATCTCTGTCTGCAAGTCGTAGCATAGATTTTGTCAAGAGAATTATTGTTATTCCAGAATTACACAATGATACTATAGATTGGGACTGGGAGACATTAATGCCCCAATTGGAAGATGAGTTCGTCCTTCAATACATTGATACCATTCCGTTTGTTATGTATTCTCAAACGGAAAAATACTTATCTCTGCATCCTGAGTCTATCTGCACTTATCCAGACCACAAGTGGGACTGGAAATACCTGTCATTGAATGCGGAACTTGGATACATCCTTCACAATATATCTGCAATAGGCAAATATATTTATGTAGAAGATGTGATGCCTCGTGCATTCTCTGACGGTAGCTGGGTTCATTCATACTGTGAATCCAGTGCGTTCGCTTTTGCTGTTATTGAGAGTAAAGAACGTCTTGCAACAAACTACAATGCAAACAATGCTGATTATCAATGGTCAATTGAACTGATTGATTGGCATGAAAAAATGGGCTTCGTTACCTGGAAGTCTACCAATTATGCTGTTGGTCTTGAGTGTAATTCTAATATCGTTTGGAACTCTGAGTTTTTTGAACATTATAAAGAAAAGGATTTTAGCGTTAAGGGTCTAAATCATATTTCTGCTTCGGTTACAGATTGTCATATCGTTGATTCAAATATTGACTTCAAATGGTCGTGGTCGCAATTGTCTCGCAGAGATATTGTTCTGAACGATATTGAATTCATCACGAAACACTTAACATTTCTTGCTCTTGACGTGGTAATTGCCAATTTAAGAGAAGAGTATGTTGACCAATTGTATGTGGATTCAACCTTCAAGACGATTGCATCTGCCAAAGAACTATGGCCTTTGGTCACAGAAAAGGTTTCAGAAGGCATAATTCGTAAGAACTTTAATGACGAGAAATGGGACTGGAAGGTCCTGACAAAACGATTCTGTGATACTATGCATATCACTCAGTTGGGTGATGCACGTTGGGTAGACAAACTGGATTGGGACTATTTGTCAGAACATCTTGATATAGTAAAAATTCAGGATAATCTGTCATTGTATGTTGACAGATGGAACTGGAAATGTATTACTTCACGTGCAGAACACGATTTCTTATTATCGAACCTTCCTGAGTATTATGATTCATGGGACTGGGAGTCTCTACTGCAAACTATTCTTACAGACGAAGATCTTGCCGATGAAAATATAAGAATTCAGATTGCTATCATTCTGTCCCAGATTGAAGATAATACACAATTGTGGGCTTTGTTCACAAAACGTTACTCAACAGAAGATATAATAGCCTTACAGAGCAACTTATCTTTGAGGGCTGTTAGATTTGATTGGAACTATAGCGACGTTTATAATCGTTCTGATTTTGAGATTGAACAATATCTGCAGGATTACCAGGAACATGGTATTTATGTAGATTGGGATGCACTTTCCTCTTCAAAAGCTCTGGATAGAATCTTAAGATGGGATAAGAATATTACTAAGGACTTCAATAATTGGGAGGATTTAGTCGTTTCTATTCTTGAAAATGAAGATTATGACTGGAACTTTAAGTATCTTTCTACTCTTACTTCTATTAATTGGTGTGACAATATTCTAAGAATTAGAAGTGAAGAGTGGGATTGGGACTACCTTTCTGAAAACAGCAAATGTTTCAGTTATAACTCTAAACGTCCGAAGGAGCTCATCAAGCATATAGAAAAGTTTGATGAGTGGCTGAATTTTGCTCTCTTGTCCAAGAGAAAAGACGTAAGATTGGATGTTGAAACAATTTCTGCTCATCTATCTTATCCATGGGATTGGAACGCTATTTCTCAAAACAAATCGTTTGCTCTAACCGCAGAATTTGTAATGGAGCATAAAGATCTTGATTGGGAATGGTCTGCTCTATCATCTCGCAATGATTGTCTCTTTACTGCTGAGTTCATCAAGGATAACAAGGAGAAGGATTGGAATTGGGCATTCCTGTCAAAGCGAAAGGAAATTGTTCTCAATACAGATACTCTAATTGCATTAGTAACAAAAGCATGGGACTGGAATGAACTAATACGCCGTAAAGACATAGAGTTTACTCCTGACTTGCTCCGCTTAATAATAGATAAAGATCTTAACTGGAAGGCAATTTCACAACGTGATGATTTCTATCCAACATTGGAAGTGCTCAATATCTTAAAAGATAAGAATATTGATTGGTCTCAGATTTCACGCCGTGAAGAGTTGGCAGCAAATGTCATATTTGTCTTTAAAGATAAATTGGACTGGAAGATATTGTCTCACAGTTCACACATTAATATATCTGATGCAAGAGTACTTGATAGGTATAAATCATATCTTGACTGGAATTTCGTTTCCAATAGTCCTAATCTATCGTTGACTGAAGAGGTTCTTGAAAAGTTCAAGGACTACTTGAATTGGATTGTTGTATGCAGAAGAACTGATTTCATTATAACTGCCGAAATCCTTGAAAAGTTTGAAACGAAACTTGATTGGTCAAGAATCTCAAGAACTGGCAATATTGAATTTACTCAGGAGATTGTTGACAAATACCGAGATAGATGGGACTGGGTTGCACTGTCTGAAAATCCAGCATTCAGAGCCTCTGGTGTAGAAAGTTCATTTAAGAAAGAACTCAACCTGATGGAATTCTATAACGAGTTGAAATCCAATTGTCATGGAAGGCCATACGTGTACCATTTTACTCATATGTTCAATGCAATTGAAGTAATACGAACTCGTAAGATTCTGAGTAGAAATAGGGCAAATGAACTTGGGCTTCTGAAATACGATGCTGCTGGTTCTGTTGTTCACCGATCATCAAAAGCACATCCTTATGCAAGATTTTACTATAGAACAGGCACGCAGACTCAGTTCTATAATGAATGCTTGGGTAAGCAGAGAAATACGAAATATTACCAGAGTGCATTAGGTAATGGTTTGCCAATGTGCCCAATGCCTGTATTCTTCAAATTTGATTTGCAGGAAGTACTGTCTAAACGTGCGAGTTTATGTTCATATAGTACAGGTAATCTTCAAACGAATTGGGCTAATGTGTACAAGGTGATTGATGACCCATATAATATTGATGCAGTGCATTTGTATAGCCATAACAACTATGACAAGGTGGTTAGAGACAAGAAACAGCAGGAATTTCTTGTAAAAGATGAATTCGACTTCTCTGACATAAATGATTACCAGATTATCTGCTATGATAGGGAAGAGACGGAGATTCTACGTTCAATATTTAAGGATGACCCTATATGTGAGCATATTTTCTCTATATATGAAGCAGAGGATGTCTTTGAACATGAAAATCCTCAACTTTTATTTGATATGGAAAATGGTGAACTTTCTATAAAAACAAGATATAATGGAGATTACATTTTCCAGATAGAAAGTAATAATATCACAAAAGTTAAGGTTCATAACACCAAAGACATCAAGGCCGAAAAGAAAAATATCATTCAATTGTATGATGCTGTTTCTGTAGAACTTGGCGATACTCCTTTCGAGGTTTATTATGTCAATATGAGTCCAGCTGCTCGCTCACCAAGATGGTTGGTGTACAAGCACGAACCTGTTGTTCGTGAAGTAAGATACACACGTACTGAAGATATTGAGAAGTACCTTGGCATTAGTTTTGATGACGAAGAGTTCTCTCCTGAAGAACTTATTACAGCAATTGAAATAGCAATGCCGAAACTTGAAGAATTGTATAACACGAAGGTGCGCCATTACGTTGTTAAACAACATACTTTACTAGTATGTCAGCAATTCGAAAAGTATGCATTTGAACTGAATACAAAAGTGATGAATATTGACTTGATGCGTTTAGTTTTGGCAATGCATGATATAGGAAAGGCTATAGATAGAGCAACACAGCATACACATACTCTCTCTTTGATTAGGGAGTTCTGGCCAGAAACTCCATTTACTGACTATGAGCTGAAGCTTGTTGAAGTTCTATTGAAGAATGACCACTTGGGCAATTTCTTTCAAGGAAGGTATGATTGTAGTATGCTCCAAGATGAAATCAAGAAAGATGCAGAAGAGCTCCAGATTGATGCATCATGTTTACTACAACTAAAGATGGTTCTATATCAATGTGATATAGCCTCATATACAAAAGATGCTGGTGGTCTGAAATATCTGGAACACATGTTTGTATATGAGAATAATGAAAAGACGTTTGATGAAGAAAACGGACTTCTGTCTATGTCTGCTGATTATTGGAGCCGTTATGAACAATTGAAATCTGTAATATATGAGTAATATAACATTCAAAAAAGGAAATATTTTCTCGTCAGACAAGCAGACTATTGTTAATACAATAAATTGCGTCGGAGTTATGGGCAAGGGAGTTGCTCTTGGTTTTAGACTCAGATACCCAGAAATGTACGAGAAATACAAGGAATTCTGCAAAAACAAACAGATTGCCATAGGCAAACTATGGCTTTACAAGCAACCTCAGGAAGGCTCACAATGGGTATTGAATTTTCCGACAAAGTTCCATTGGAAATATCCAAGCAAGATGGAATACCTGGAGGCAGGTCTTCAGAAGTTTGTTGACACATACGAAGAAAAGGGTATTACTTCTATTGCCTTTCCGCTATTAGGTACACACAATGGTGGATTGGACAAAATAGAAGTGTTAGATATGATGCATTCATATCTTGAGAAGTGTTTAATACCAATTGATATATACGAATATGACCCTGCCGCACCTGATGAATTATATAATAAGTTTCAAGAACGATGGATATTAATGTCTCAGTTAGACAAAAAAAATATTGGGATTCGAGCAAATCAGATAAGCACTATAGATAATGCTTTAAATGATCCAAAAATTTGTTCTATGACGGCATTGTCTGAGTATGACGGCATCGGCATTCTCACTTTACAGAAATGTTTTAATCTTATCATCGATTATCATCCGCAACCAAAGTTGGATTTATAAACTCATTATATTAGTATGAACAATCATGATATTATAACTCAATCTTTAGGACTGCAGCAAGCCAATGATCCCGAATATGTGAGACTTGTCTCACATATCTCAGACCTTTGGGATGGGGCAAAGAACAAGGCTGTATATGCAGTCAATGCTGAACTGATCAATGCGAATTGGCAGACTGGTCAGTATATCGTTGAGTTTGAACAAGGTGGCAATGCTAAGGCGAAGTATGGAGACAAACTATTAGTTAATCTGTCCAAGGACTTGACACGCCTGAAAGGTCGCGGATTCAGTCGCTCCAATCTCAACTACATGCGTAAGTTATACTTGGCTTTCCCAATTTGTGAAACACTGTCTCACAAATTAACATGGAGCCATTATTTTGAACTACTGAAATGTGATGATCCCTTAGAGATGCAGTTCTATATGAAGGAGTGCATCAAAGAAGGTTGGAAGGTCAGGGAGTTAAAACGACAAATCAATTCATCTCTTTTCCAAAGACTTGCACTCAGTACAGATAAAGAAGGAGTGCTTGCGCTTGCAAATGAAGGGCATCAGGTTATGTCTCCTGCTGATATCATCAGAGACCCATACGTTTTAGAGTTTACAGGTATACCGCGGCAAAAGCGGTATAAGGAATCCGATTTGGAGAAAGCTCTGAAGACCAATATGGAACAGTTCTTATTGGAATTGGGCAGAGGCTTCGCATTCATGGGACGTCAGTATGTCATACCAATAGGGAGCAGACGTTTCAAGGTTGATTTGGTATTCTACAATGCCATATTGAAATGTCATGTTTTGATTGACTTGAAGCGAGGAGAAATTAAGCATGGAGATATCGGTCAAATGAATCTCTATCTGAATTACTTCAAAAATGAAATTTGCCAACCAGACGATAATCCCCCAATTGGTATTGTATTGGGTGCAAAGAAAGATGAGCTATTGATGGAATACGCGCTCCAGGGTATCGACAACCAACTTTTTGCAGCGCGTTATCAACTTTATCTACCCAATCGAGAGGAGCTTCAGGCTCAATTGGATCTATTACTTGATAATTCAAATGAATAGAAATAAATATGTTATTCGGAAAAAAGATTAGAGAATTAAGAGATGAGAATGGCGTACTGCAACGCCAGTTGGCTGCACTATTGGAGATAGATACTCCGATGTTCAGCAAGATAGAACGCGGTGACAGGCGTGCTAAACGTGAGCAGGTTGTAAAACTTGCAGAGTATTTCCATCAGGACGAGAACGAAATGCTGACCCTCTGGCTGGCTGACAAAGTGCTTGATGCGGTGGATGGTGAGCAAGAACTCAGTTCGCAAGCCATTGAAGTTGCCCAAGAACAAATCAAAGAACAGTAAAAGTATGGAGATCGATATTTTCCCTATACCCCATCGGAAGGAAGGGATCGCCAGAAACTTGGACAAGGGGTTCCTTGGCATTCTCATCATCACTTACGTCATTGCGGCTTACAAAACAGCTCAGTGGATAGTGGGTGGAAATAATGACTTTGTGTGTGTTCTGCTCACAATTCCGACATTTGTTGGCTATTACGCTCTGTTTGTGCTTGTCTGTCATGGCGTCAAGACGGGACTCTATGCTTACTTCAAGTCTCACCGCAAAGAATGGAACAGCATAGCAGACCGCGAGGAGATGGAGGAGTACATCGCTCTGAACCTTGGCCATATACAGAAGAAGGCACAAGAGAAGACGGCAACTATCACCAATACAAAGAATGCTGCACCTATTGCTGATGACACTCCCAAAAGAGAAAGCAATGTAGAATCACATAGTCCAGAAGAAATAACTGTTACTCCTGAGGCATTGGAAAAGCTGCAGTTGAAGCGTGACATCCAGAAGGCACATGACGAGTTGGAGGTATTCATCAATCAAGTGCAAATTGACCGCAAGCAGATGAATGAAGCAAAAGTCGCTCGCGAAGCAAGGAAACTTGAAGCCGTCCTCAAATATACCCGTTATACGCTCATGCCTCATGGTTTCACGGATGAGGAACTGTATCAGATAGAGGAAGCTGTCAAACTTCTTGTAGAACTCAATGGCGTTACACGCATGGAAGTCCTTTCCATCAGCAAGAAGAAGGGACTGAAGCAAGCCGACCTAAAGAACTTCTGCTGGAACGTTGCAAATCAATATGGAATTGATCCGAAGACAACGGCTCTGTTTGCACTCAATCTGTTTTATGCCTGGTTTAGCAACACCGAACCTTCAAGCATTCAAAAGACACTGCGCAACACTGCGGGCACATATACAATCGAAATTGATGCGAACATCATAGACCATCTGCCTCAGTTGGAAGAGAAAGTACTTGGCAAGAATCACCAATAGTGTATTTATCGATTCCTATGCTTGTTTATCACAACCGCCTCCATTATATCTTCTTATCGTTAACGTATTATTGTAACGTATTGATACACAATGATGTTTAGATTCGAGGAGGTCAAATGAGACGCATAAGTAAAGACATAACAAAACACTATCAAATAGCGTGTAGCTCAATGAGTTACACGCTATTTGCATTTTATAGGCTCATGTTTGTTATGTGCTTATTATTCCTTTTTTTACGGCTTTTTTGTTATATGTGTGTAGCACGACAAAAACGTAGGAAAAGCCAGACTAAAACCTACTTATTCCTATTCTCAACGAAAATACCGCCTCCCGAATAACCCTCCACATAAAAGTTTGCAATGCCTTGTTCCATATTTAGGAGAAATTGCTGTTCCCCTATGCGCTCTTCTATTCTTGTAACATTACTTGACAATACTTCTTTGTGATTGTTTGCTTTTGGGAAACCCAATAAAAGCATGCTTTTGGTTTCTGCGCAATTGTTAACAATTTGTATTGTTGATAAGTTTGGATTTATAGAATCAACATCGACTTTGTTCAATACAATTATAGCAAAATCTGCATCTTTCTTTGGTGAACATGCTACAGAATCGGAGAGGTTTCTAATAGTTATAGGTTCATAGCATTGATGAGTGTATGAGTAGACCTCTACATAGATACTCTTTCGGAGAACTCCAAAAAGATCGCCATCTTCATATAGGTTATGAGCTGCTGTCAATGCATAGAGTCTTCCACCCAGGTATTCCTCGTAATACAAAACACCAGACCCTATAACATGTTCGCACATGTCTTTTAAGCGAACTATATTGCCTTTTTTATCAAATTGAAGTTCCATATATTGCAGCCTTTTATGTTCTTAACTGTAAAACATTCTGATTATCTCAATGGAATAAACCATCCATTCTGATACTATTTATTCCAAAGAAATTTGCATATTAAGCCCTAGAGCTGTATTTATCTTTTGAATTTGCAAGTATTTTGTCACTGTATCTGAGCACGTGTTAGCGTAAAGTCCATTTCCTAATTCCTTGAATGCGTTTGCATATTTCGGATTAACCACTGTATCAATTAGAGGGGAACCGCCATTCTTGCCCATTGTAATATTGAGTGCTCGAACATTATCAACGCCTGCATACTTGATTACCTCGATTAGGGTATTCACAACTTGTTTTTCGCAAATCTCTCTACCATCATCAAACACTATGCGAATCTTTTGTCTAACGGAACGTCTTCTTTCCGATGACATATGGATGCTATCCAAAGTGGGATAAGGGTTGTTCCAGTCTATTTTCTTAAATAGTGCCTGCCAATGGAACATTTCCATATTTGGGAATAAATCGCCATAGAAATCTTCTACTGTAGCATAGGCAGACATTGGACGCGGATATTCAGAATCTAAATCTTCACGTAATAGGTCTATTAAAGTAGGATTAGCAATGCAAGTCAGAATACCGTGAGCGTCAGTAAAAGGTGTTTCATAGTCAACCTCCTCTGCTTCAGCACTATTCTCATCTTCTGGGGTCAATCCCAGTTCCTCCTCTGTTGGCTCAGGCAATTCATCACTACCATTTCCCGCGTCCTTTTCGCTTTCACTATATTCGTCTATCAGGAAGTCGATGTATGCAGGCAGGGCATATGAGAATGTATTATCCATCTCGGCATCCAACTGTTTTATTTCATCCAATGAAAGGAATTCATTGACAGCATTACGATATTCCTCCAGCGTGTCACAAGCGAGAAAAATCCTTCTGTTGTTAGAAATGAGCGAAGTGCTAATAAGTTGCTTTATTGCACGCACATACTCCTGTACCGTTGGTTGGTCGTAACCAGCAGCATTTAAGTATCTGGCAAAATCACCCAGATGTTGTGTGTTCGTTAACTCGCGATAAGCTGCATTGGCTTCACTTCTGCGTTTCGATCCCATAGCAACATATTCAGATGTATCAGGGAAAAACATTTCAATATTGGCAAGGAATAGACTGATATATTCTTGAGGGAATAAAAGAACGGAACCATCATTCTTTAACTCACGTGTGATGAAGTCTCCCTGTTCAACCGCCTCCTTCTGCCATGAGAAACGAGAATAAAGAGAAGGACTTGACGCAGTACCAATACGTTGCTTAGCTACATGAGGATTCCATGCTGCAAATACTCGGTTGTCCGAATCATAACCAAGCAAGATAAACAAAGCCTCTGTCTCTTTTATCTGAAGCAATGTGTCAACACCAGTCAACTGGGCTCGTGAGACATCAGGGTTGCTAAAATAAGCAGATGAAAGATTCTTAATATAGATGTAATACTCTACGCCCTCGAACATTATATGACAAGGATTTTTCTGACCATCAATAAATTTGAAGGTAGCAGAGGCATTCATCTCTGATACAAATATGTTTAGTAACTCAGATGATGTAAGATTCTTACGCTGAATGGGCGTTTGCTGCTCTGGTTCCAGTATTTTATTTACTTCGTCCATATTTACTATAGTTTTATTTGAACAAACTTTTATACAATGGGCTTTCACCACGTTTGAATTCTGAATCAGGTGATTGAATATCCAGAATACCTGAAAGATTGCTGTTGAACCCAACGCCTGTAACTCCAGGGTGAACACCATCCTTGTCAACTCCAGGCACATCTTTGGAATCATAGTATCGAAGCGTATCACATGCTTCAACGTAATCAAAGAAAACCTCATTGAGCCGATGCATGTCTGTACCAATGGTTTCTGCAATCACTCTCATCATGTGCATTCGTGCATCAACAGAATTAACTCTACTACAAATCTTATCGTAAAGGTCTCGGACAGACAAGCCATCCTTGCTCTGTGCCGATTCTCTGACTATTGCAGAAGCCACGACAACACGAGAATGTGCGGAAGGACACAATTGATCCAAAGAGAAGTGATGAATGCGTGTTTCGCTGCTTGTGCTCTTAACTTCCACCTTGTCGCGTCCCATTGAAAAATCATACTTAGCCGTAGGCGACTCGTGCCATGCTTTTATCAATACCTCTGGCATGTAGCTTTGTTCTATTACCAGTAGTTCTGTCCATAATCCTTGAATTTTCTTGCGTGGCGGACACGTCATAGAAGAAAAAATAGAGATTAGATTCTCAACCTCAATGGCGATTTCGCGCTTTGAAGGAATCTCTGGCATTCTGTCAAACATCATTATAACAATGTCGAAAAAGTCCTCCTGTAGTATCTGATCAACAGAACGGAGGGTTAAGATGGTGTAATGGTGCGGCGTTTTCGTATCATTGTCATCAACAAAAGTGCATGATAGATTATACTCAACGGACAGAATATCAAGTGTCGTATTCGGGATGGACGATACTGTATCGTTAGTACATACGAAGAACTTAGGGTACCCCTCCTTCGAGATTCCCAATTTGTGGTTAGTATCCATGATTGGAATAACCGCAAAGTTTTTGTCTTCTGTTGTGATTTTGGCCAGAGCTTTGAACTGCTCAAATAAAACTTTATTTTGCATAGTCATTCCTTATTTTAATCATCGTCTTCAACATCCTCGTCCTCTTGATTAGCTTGTTCTGAGAGGACATAATTTGTTGCAAATGACTCTGGGTAGCTGATTGCAAGCGAGTAAGCATCATCGGGGTAATCTACGGGCTTTACTCCATCCAACTTAATGTGGTATAGTTGAATGGTAATAGAATCAGAGCCGACAATCGCCAAATCACCAGGGTAAACGTCTGCACCACTTGTAGATCGACCAGTCGCCAGAGGAACGGTTATCCTCAAAGCATTGTAATCAAAATTACGGGAACGAAGGTTTGCGCCAATTCGCTTGTATGCCATCTGGTAGAAATAAACGAACTGTAATGGTTCATCTTCTTTATCAGCCAAATAGCGTAAGTAGCGTATCGTCGCAGCCTTTCTAGTGGCATCCTTATAATTCCCAAACCGGAAATCATCAAGGAACTCTATTGCCTCATCAACGGGCATTCGAAAGCCACGATGACAGCGGTCATCTGTATGATAATCTTCTTCGATGTTAAAGTCTTCGATATGCCTTTCAATAAACGCCTCTGCCACTCGTCTGTTTTGCTCAATACGCTCTTTGCTCTCGTATGCTTGCATTTCCTTTACGCCCTTCAATTGGCTATTGACAATACTGATTGGCAACACATTTGCGCGTGTAGCTCTCATCTTTGGAGAAAGAAGTATCTTACGCTCAGCTGCTGCAAGGTTATCGCATGTAGCAAGAACAGAACGCAATTCTTCTTCGTGGTCAACGTAAGCCTTGTAGTCGTTCATTGTCCAACTTGGCAGATAAACGCGACAAGATTCGATGTAATCACGCTTATAACCAAAGAAACGGCAACGCTGCTGGATGGTGTCCGCATTAGCTGGTCCTGTAGAGTATCGAGGCATGTAGGTTGTTGCAAGGTTCTCAACGGTGAATCCACGATTGAGCATTTCAGCACCAACTAATACATGCATGGCGTACTCATCCCATTCTATTTCTGTTTGGGCATCCTTATCGGTGTTCACAAGATAAACTTTCCAACTACACAGCACATTTTGAATCAGAGGGAGCAACTCTTCAAATTCAGGTCGTTCCTCTACGTTATAGAACTCTATTGCAGCCGGGAACAATTCGCGCAGACGTTTAATCAAACTACGTTTGTCATCGTTGCCTTCATCTTTGCGTATTGACTTACGCCATGATTTCAACTGCGCGTCAATCCACTTCTTGAACTTCGAGTTGTACTTCTTCTCTGTAGCAGGGTGAACCATCATCGAAAGATAGTTTACTCCATCTCTTCGTAGGTACTTAACCACAATTGCTACGGCAAGAATGTGCATAAGTAAAGCATCCTTCAAGGATTTTGGCATGCGGTCAAGCGGATTCTTTGTTTTATGGAAAACCTCCTCGTTTGGAATCTGCTGAATCAACCTGCCTCTATACAATTCATGGTTTGCTCCACGTCCGAAATACAATTTGCCTCCAATGTAACCTTCCCCCGGAGTCAGCAGAGTGTGACTCTTAGGAGACAGCATGTCCTTCATACTGATAAGGATGTTGGCTTGTGGAGTAGCTGTGTATTGGATGTAAGTATTACCTGGAAGCGCATTACGCATCTTGATAATAGAATCATAGGTCGCTGACTTTTCTTCTTCCTCATCCTCTGCCTTCTTACTATTTTTACGGCCATAGCTATTGAGAGAAGCCTGATCTGCCTCATCGTCAATGATAAGAACAGTTTCATCCTCCATGGCTTCAATAAAGTCGTTTGACTTGAAGATGGAAGTCAAAGCGTCAATGTGCTTATGATGTTTGAGGATAGGTATGAGCAGAATGGTGTTGTCCATGTAGAGGTTGCCCACAATCTGGTCAAGGTCATCAATCTTTGGGTCTTTGTGTATCTTGAAGACTTCACGATTGTTGACTCCACTCTCCTTTATCAAGTCCTTCTTCAATCGTTTTGATGTCTGATCTAGAAGGTTTGTCTTAGAGCCTGCCAGATAAACAACCACTCGATAGTGATTGTCGAGAGCAAGTGCCGTAAGGCCTGTAAACGACATGGTCTTACCACTCTGCACATAACCGACAACAAGATGCGTTGTTTCTGGATTATGCACAGCATTATGAGGATTGCAATGCGCAAGAATGTGAGCAGTTTCTTCGCGTAAAGTTGCTGCTCCAACTGGTGTAATACCTTTCTTCTTGTATGAGCCATCAGGTTTAGGACCTATCATCTGCGAAAATACAAATGAGTTGAAATGCGCACCCAGTTCCACCTCGTTTAAGACAGAACTGTTTGTTGCGTCAACCGCATTCGCACCTGTTGGCGTGTCGTTTATAATAATATGCTGCATACTTTATACTTTGGTCTTTTTGATGTAAGCGTTGAATGAGTCGAAGAGTTCAGCCGTTGAGTCGTTACCTTCTTCCTTAGCCATGAACTTTGCAAGAGCCATGGTTTTGAGGATGGCTACAATGGCTTTCTCTGAGTTCTGGAAATGCTGGAAGAAAACATGGTTCATGTTTATTTTGCAAGTAACCACATTTTCGTCCTGCTGCATGGTATCAAGCCATACAAGTTCACTTCCCTTATCAACCATCTCAACACGTAGTTTGTAATCCTTCCCATTGATGTTGTAAGTATCATCAAAGTGTCCCATTACAAGTGGTGTGTCCTCTACGGTTTCACTCACGATTGATGGTTGAGGAGTTGTGCCGGTGGTGTAGGTTATCGTGGTGGTTGTAGTTACTGGCTGTGGCTTTGTAACCACTTCAACCTTCTCGTTCTTTTTCTTGTGGTTGTTGTGCGACTTTACCAGTTTGTTTACTTTCTTCTGGCGTTCGTCAAGACGATAATCTTCTGCCTGATTGTAAAGGTCAAACTCCTTGGTGTGTATTTCACCACGAAGCATCTCCATCAGAGCTTCAAGATTCTCTTTGTCCTGAAGATCATTCTTATTGAAGGATACTGCAAAGCCCTCCAACTCCAACTCTCCGAAGATACGCTTGTAACGGAATGTACCAGTAGAACCCGAAAGGCTCTTTGGAAAGTATCGTCCATCAGTTTCTGCGCCATAGACAACACGTCCACGACGCAACAGGACGAAACCGTTCTTCGTACTATTGATGTCCTTCAGGATTCCAATGAAACCCGTAGCTCGGTATTTGCCAAACTTGAAATCAATATCCTTGCGCCAATAGATTGCAGGACCATTTGGGTTCTTTACCGATGGTGCTGTGAGTATTTCAGACTCTTCAAATGCCAATTTTATGCCATCAACATAGATGTCGGCCTCATTCATACGCAAAGATTTGCGATAAATACTGCTTAGTTCTGTTCTTATCTTATCCAAAGCCTTCTTGGTCGGTGCCTTAGGCGTTGGCGAAGTTATCCGAATAGAGGTGTAATGTTCTGCAGTCTCAGCTTCCTCTTCTTTGACTACAAGTTTGGTGAGACTGTCGGCTAGCACCTTATTAAGGTCGAATGTGATTGAACGGGAAACCACTTCACCTAGTGCAGAAGTTTTCAGACTCCATTCGTTGCCAAGCCAAAGCGCAGCAGTCTTCAAGCCCATACCAAACTCATTCAATCCCTCATTGTTTTCTGGGGTATTGGCAAGTTTGAATGCTTTGGTGTAGTTTGAAGCATCAATTCCGCCTGCATTATCTGTGATTATGATTGCCGTTGCCTGATTGGTGTTTCCATCCCACTCAAAGTCAATATCAATTCGAAGCCGATACTCTGAATCAACCGCAAGAAGTTTCTCCTTCTTATCACGTGACGACTGTAGGGCATTATCCACAAACTCAGCCAGCACATGTGAAGGTGTGTTGGGCAGATCGGGAATGCGTCCGTACATGTTTGCACCGATTGTTATGTCAACGGATGAAATGTTTTGATTTGTCATAAACTCAGAAGGTTTTTTGCAATATGTTTAACTATAGTTACATTCACTGCATTACCAAGAGCTGCATATGAACGAGCTACCGACAATTGGAAACTCTCATCACCAAACTTGAGTTTCATCATTCCCTGCAATTTGGCTGCCTCTTTTCTGGTCATATATCGTCCTTTAGAGGGCTCTCCTGGTTTATAAGAACCTTTGGGTAAATCTATCCATAGAAAAATCGGAATTTGCGTGCCAACCAGATTCAATGCGGGAGAGAAAGTTGGTAATTTAACTCGTATACCAGATGCACGGAACTGTATAATTTTGTCCTCCAATATGGGTTTTGCATCATCACCACAATTCCATTCTAATTTAAGATGGCTGTTCTCTAAATGCTGAATCTTAGATATCCAAGGATCGAGCCATTCTTTGTTTTTTTTGTAGAATTCTCGATTCTGTTCTATGTATCTAATTTTCCAGTCTGGAAAAAACTCAGCCTTATCTGTTTGTGAATAGATTGGAAGACACCCTAAACACTGGGCCTTACCAACACCATCTATGGGCCTGCCTAAATGACCATGCTTCCCTTTCAATTCTTTTAAAGATTGAAACGCAGGTGCCTTCTTTTTAAATTCGTAGTCAGCGCCAAACTCCATCGCCCATATTGGGAAACGAGGAATCTTCTGACCATGAGCTATGGTTAAATCTATAAATTCCTGCCATAGTGCCAGTTGTTGACGTGTATCAGCTTTGAGTTTAATAAAATCAGAATCGTCTTCGTCAATAATCTGCTTTATATTGCTAGGCCATGACTTTGGTGGAATAGGGAACCTGAAATTTTTCAGATTTCCCATTTCCCTATTTTCACATACTATGTATATACGTCGGCGGTGTTGTGGTATTCCCCATTGATGAGGTGATAATATCGCAGGTTCAGCCACTTCATAGTTCAATTCTTTGTCAAGCATCCTATGGATGGTTTGCCATGTACTCCCCCCATCATGTCCTTTCAAGTTAGAAACATTTTCAAGAAAAACGTATCGCGGGCGATGATATTCTATTATTTTGCAGATATATGTAAACAAATTACCTCTGTTTTTCTCATCGTTAAATCCTTGTCGCTTACCAGCCTGACTGAATGGTTGACAAGGAAAACCAGCACAAAGTATATCGTGGGCAGGAATGTCTTCTGGTCTAATGCTCGTTATATCTCCCTCTATCCTAGTACCAGGGAAATTTATAGCGTATAGTTTTCTTAAATCTTCACGTAATTCTGACGCATATACGCATTCATGCCCTAATTCACTAAGAGCGAAATGGAAGCCTCCTAAGCCGGCAAATAAATCTATGAACTTTAATGGCATATTATTTCTTATTAATCAATTCTTCAATCGTTGTTAAATATGGTGCATAACGCTGTTTGAGCCTAATAGTATCTTTGTTGATTCCTACAGACTTCAGTTTGTATTTTGACGAAACATCAAAGCCAACACCGATGTATGTATCTCCTAATGGCTGGAATCCTAAGCGTATTATATAATCCTTTCCAAAATATTTAGGCTCAGAATCTGTCAGTTCGTACAACTGCATCCGTCCATTAGAATGAAGCAGAAGCAATCTAGGGAGGGGTTGCAAATCCTCAACACTCATTGAACCTTTACGTCCATCAGCTCTGACGTAATAGAAGCCTTGGTGAGTGATGATTTTCCAATGGGGATAGCCCTTGTAGAAGCCTACCAGTACACGGTCTTCTGGCTTGATGTCACCACGCTGCTGTTTGCGTTCAGAGGTAACTTTCTCGATAGCCTCTTTGATAGAAGTTGCCAGAATCTCTGCCATCCTTACAGGCACAGCATTGCCTATCATTTTATAGGCATCAATGATGTTGGGACAATCTATCTCAAAACTATCAGGGAAGGTTTGTATTCTGGCACATTCGCGCACAGTCAAACGCCTGTATTCACGATACCGTCCCTTGATAAACGACCAATCCTCATGAGCATTATAAATCATGCTTGGCGAGGATGGATGCAGGGGTATGTTGTAACCTGTAGCATGGATAGTGAATGATGGCTTATCCCAACTGCGGCGGCGATTTCCGCGATAATAATGTGGCCCAAACTTGCCGTTGTAATAGATGTTGCAATCAGTCATCACCTCGACCTCTTCACATGGAATGGGTGTTGCCGTAATGTCGCCTATGGCATCTTTTAGCGTCAATGGCTTATTAGTAGAAGGCAGAGGGAAATGGTAGTCAATTCCCAAGTCGTGACGGAAACCAATTAGGAACACACGTTCACGATTCTGGGGAACCTCATAGTCAACGGCATCGAGCAAACGATATTTCACATCATAACCAATCTCGTCCAGTTGAGCAAGGAAGGTTTCAAAGACATCCTTGAACTTTTCATCGAGCAATCCCTTGACATTCTCAATTACAAAGAACTTGGGCATCTTTGCCCTAATCATGCCGATGTAGGTGAGAAACAACTGGCCTCGCTTATCATCAAGTCCCTGTTGCTTACCTGCTACGCTCCAAGACTGACAAGGAGGACCACCAATGAAACCGTCACAATCTGGCACATCTTTGGGGTCAACACTAATTATATCTTCTTTGCAGAGAATCGTATTAGGATGATTCTTTTCATAGGTCGCATGAACGCCTGGTTCGAACTCATTAGCCCAAACCACACGGAATCCAGCCTTTTCAAAACCAAGGTCAAGACCTCCGCAACCAGCAAAGAATGATATCACGTTCATTACAATTATTCTTTCTTCTTTTTATTCTTGTTTACTTCTCACCCTCAGTTCGATATAGCTACACAATCTCAATAACGCAATTGTAAGGGATAATAACCTCCCATTTGCCAGAACGAGGGGAACCTGTTCGAGAGATATAGCCTTTCTGTTTCATTTTAGCAATTTCTCTCTCCAACGTTCGTTTCTTTACCGCCATCTTTACCGCCATTAGGTCGATAGAAATTGAAGCATCAGCCCCAATCAAATCTATTATACTTTTCTGAATATCAGTCATTTCTATTAGCGCCACATCACCGCCAACTTTACCGCCAGTTTTACCGCCATCCTCTTTGGTATAACTCTGTGAGACTTTCACATCAACCTTGAATGCCGTGATAAGATTAACGTTGAACTCTGCGGGTTGGTTGCCATTTTCCTTCAGGTCAGTCTGGACTTGGCCTACACCTCGATTGAACATATTGACATAGCCCAGCGTCTTCATGGCACTAGCTACAAGTGGGTTGCGATAATCGTTCACACTTGGGAAATTCTCAGGACGTGCATTGCCATACAAGCCACCAGCATTCAGAATCTCCAGATGGCTGGCAAACTCATAAAAGCGAAGTGGCGTATTACTCTGCATGTCGCGATGCATACAAGCGTTGAGAAGCAGCTCACGGATAGCCTGGTAGGGGTAGTTGCTGACCATCTCCTCGCGAAGGATAGAAACAAAAACAGGTTTCTTCTTGATGACAGACAACTCCAAAAGCGATTCTAGACGTGGCAGCAGTTCGCAATAATTGCCTTCCAACTGCATTTCGTTCTCTACCTCACTGGTCACGTCTTCACCCTTGAAGCATACATACTGCACATAAAGACCCGGCATAAAACGGCGTGGCTTGTAGCCAAACAGTACGACTGCTGCGTATGTGGGGCATTGGTGCTCAGTGTCATACATGCCCACAGCGGCCATCTGTTCCTCGATAGGACGAGTATCAGAATCCACTAACTCATTACCTAATAGCGGTATCAAATACTTTGTGCTTAGCAAGTCCGTATTGACATCATTTAGCTTGGCAGCCAAACAGGGCATCGTGTCGAACGTGGCCATGAAAGACATTCGACGCTCTGCCAATATGCGCTCCTCTGCTTCCGTAGCTATGTCACGACGAGGGCCGATACGAATAAAAGTTCGTCCACGATAGCGTACAGGAGGCAGGTCGGACGGACTAACTTCAGCAACCAACAAGTCACCTTCCGGAAACTG
Organism: Prevotella sp. P4-119; assembly: GCF_002251345.1. NCBI lineage: Bacteria > Pseudomonadati > Bacteroidota > Bacteroidia > Bacteroidales > Prevotellaceae > Prevotella > Prevotella sp. P4-119. Next base: position 47,069 of record NZ_NPJB01000073.1, read on the forward strand.
GAAACGGTCAACACTCATAACAGGTATAGGCAGGATGTTTCCGTTGCTGCGTATGGCTGCAATCTTCTTCAGCAAGTCATCGGTGACCTTCAGACCTGACAACTCTCCATTGTCGTAAGCACCCAATATCAGGTAACCATTCTTTCGTGAGTTTGGCAGATCGTTGGCAAAGGCACAGATAGCCTCCTGGAACTTATCCATGTCACCTGTTGACGTGGTTCGCTCCACTCGATAGGTTTCCGTGCTATGCAGCAGTTCTTGTATTTCGTCTTTTGTTATCATTTGACTTCGTCTTCTTCCTTCTTGCAAGGCATAGCCAAAACAAACTTTAGCTCTGCTCTTGCTTCGTACGTCATTTCGACTTATTTCTCTTGATTGAATTCTTCCTGTCTCACCAACTCCTGCACAGGCACTTCAAGCGCATTGGCTATTGCAATGAGGGCTTCAAGGCTGGGCTGAGTGGTATTGGTGACCCATTTGGACACTGTAGCAGGATCCTTACCGAGTTTGTCGGATAGCCACTTGTTGTTTAGGTCACGTTCTGCGAGAACGACTCTTATACGATTTAACTTTGCCATGATAGATTTCTGTTGTTTGACGGCAAAGTTACAAAAAATAATCGAGACAAATGCTGATATGCTCAAAAAACTCCATAAATAAGCCAAAATTTGATTAAAAGACCAATCTTTTGATGAGTACATGACAATATTCATGCTTATTATTAAATATAATGTGTATTTGAAATATCTTTTGAAATGACTGACAACCATATGGTTTTCTCCGCGGAAATCGCATTCATATATGGAGGCAATGATAGTTCGAAGAAAGATGTGTTTGGTTCGGAGAAAAGTTCAGAGAAAATCATAAAAAGTTCGTTTCTCCAAATGCTTTGAGTTTGCCTCAATTTGAAACTAAATTTTGGTCACTCTTGCTATCTCTGCATTAAAATTATGTCAAGATTGGCAGTTTTTTAATGTAAAACTTGTGTGGTAGAATAAAAAATGTTACCTTTGCACTGTAAAAAGTTGCCAATACTGGCAAAAATATAATGCAAATGATGGAGATAAAAAGAGACAGGTATCTAAAGCAGTTGATAGAAAGCCGTCAGAATGGCTTTACCAAGGTGGTAACAGGAATCCGCAGATGTGGCAAGTCGTATCTGCTGAACGTCTTGTTCTATCACTACCTATTAGATAATGGAGTGGCAGACGACCACATCATCCGCATTGATCTTGAAGACCGCATGAACAAGGAACTGAGAAATCCAGACACTTTGCTTCACTATGTTCACGACAGAATCAAGGACAAGGAGTTGTATTACATCATCATTGATGAGGTGCAACTGATGGACGAGTTTGTGGATGTGTTGAATAGTTTCCGTCATATTGATAATGCCGACACATACGTGACAGGCAGCAACTCTCACTTCCTATCTTCAGACATTCCTACGGAGTTTCGTGGCCGAGGAGAAACCATCCATGTGAACCCACTATCTTTTGCAGAGTTCTATTCTGCCGTTGGCGGTGACAAGCAGGATGCATGGCGCGAATACTATACTTACGGTGGTTTACCGCTCATTCAATCTTTTGAGAGCGAAGAAAAGAAAATCAACTACTTGAAGGGTTTGTTTGAAACAGTTTATTTGGCAGATATTATCGAAAGGCATAAAATCAAAAACGATAATGAACTGCGTGAACTGGTGCTAATTTTGGCATCGTCTATAGGTGCTCCATGCAATCCTACTAAATTGTCGAATACTTTCAAAAGTGTTAAGAATGTAAGCATAGGCAGTCAGACGATTTCCAAATACCTCACCTTCCTGTCCGAATCGTTCCTGCTGAACAAAGCTATACGTTACGATATAAAAGGGAAGAAATATATCAACACGCTCACAAAATATTATTTTTCAGACATCGGTTTGAGAAATGCTATCCTTGACATGCGCCAACAGGAAGAGACGCACATCATGGAGAACATCATCTACAACGAGCTTATCACACGTGGATATAATGTGGACGTTGGAATGGTGGAGATAAAGAAGCAAGACAAGGATGGCAAGTGGGTTCGTATTCAACTTGAAGTGGACTTTATTGCCAGCCTCGGCAGCAAGAAATATTATGTGCAGTCTGCCTTGTCCATCCCTGACAGGGAGAAAGAGATACAGGAATCTCGCCCACTTACAAACATTAATGATTCTTTCAAAAAGGTTATCATTGTGAAGGACCACATCATGCCACGTCGCAATGAAGAAGGCATACTAACAATAGGTCTTTTCGACTTCCTTCTAAAAGAGGATAGTTTGGATTTATAGAACAAATAGTCCCTTACTTGGGATTTCTATTTTTGTTTGGCTTTACAGCCCCTTTTACATTCTCTTATCGTTTACGCGTATTTGTAATCGCATGATACACAATAGCGTTTATATTTGAGGAGGTTAAGTAAGTATAGATAACTACCGAAAGGTATAGATAAATAAATCCGCATAGCTCAGGTGAGTTATGCGGATTTTCTTTTTAGTTATTCCTTTCCAATAATAGAACGATACATGAGTAATTATGTTTTTTCTAGTATCAAGCCAGACTTTGCGATGCAGAATGAGTGATATTTAAAGAGCTGAGCTATAAGGCCCAGTTCCCCTACAGATAATACTGGGCATCATCATCAGAGAAGCAACAAATGATAACCTCTCCATCGTAGCCGTTTCGGATATGTTCGCAGATAACACGTTTTGCAATTTGTGCTGCTTCAGCTTTCGGAAAGCCAAATACTCCGGTACTGATACATGAAAAAGCAATACTCTTCAAATGATGTTCCTCTGCAAGTTGCATCGCGGTATCATAACAAGATTCCAGCATTTTGCGTTCATTGTCAGAGCCACCATACCATATAGGTCCAACGGTATGAATGACTTTCTTACAAGGCAGTTGATATGCTTCTGTCATTTTACTTTGACCCACATTACAGCCACCTAAGGTTCTACACTCTTTCAGAAGTCCAATACCAGCGGCTTTATGAATAGCGCCGTCCACGCCACCTCCACCCAGCAGAGTCTTGTTGGCAGCATTAACGATGGCATCTACTTCTAACTTAGTTATGTCACCTACAACAATTTTTATTTTCTCTCCGGTTTCAGATGTAATCGTTTTCATATCTTATATTTACTTGATTTTATGCCACAAAATTACGAAAAAAAAATCGAATGTTGTTCAAAAACATACCTATAACAGATACTTTTCTTCATTATGCATCTTACAATTCCTCTTCAGAATAAGAAAACATCAGAGAAATCACCAAGAGATGTGGCATTTCTGCCGACTCTTCAGTTTGCCAATACGTTGACTCTTGCAGGTCAAAAGCTTTGTCTCCAGTGTGATTTCCCTTTTCGTTCTCGCTATTAGCATATTTCACCTGCCATTGGTCGCGAGCAATGCGTTGCCCGTTGACATCTCTCAGATATATCTCAGCAACAGAGAGCGGAGTACCGTCTTGTGTATCGAAACACTGTAGAGCGATGTATCTGCCAGTTGCCGAATTGCCAAACTTCACACTCTGCCATCCGTTTCCTGACGCCATAGCGCCGGTAGTAACGGGAATGACAGAATTGAGATCGGGCCTGTTGCCTATATTATTGTGTTTGTTAGTCTTGACAAGGGTATCGTCCAACGTTTGACAAGGGTATCGTCCAACGTTTGACAAAGTTTTTTTTCAACGTTTGACAAAAGTATTATCCAACGTTTGACAAAAGTATTATCTAACGTTTGACAAAAGTATTATCCAACGTTTGATAAAAGTATTATCCAACGTTTGACAAAAGTATTATCCAACGTTTGATAAAAATATTATCAAGGTTTGAAAAAGCGTTGATAAACATCAGCAACCCCAATTAGACATCGACACCATGGCCCACTTAGTATATCTTGTTTACGATAGATGAAAAAATTCGCGTGGTCGATGGTGGTCGATGGTGATCGAATATTTTAGGCTTCGACCACCACTTAAATCTCTAAGCTACTGCATGTTATACTATAGGTATGATCGAGTGGTCGAAATTTTCTTGAAAACTGAATTTTCTGTATGCGAACATTGCGCCACGCCTTGCATTGTGGAATCAAGGCTAAGAGAAGCAAATAGGGTTGGTTCCACATTGGGAAACCAGCCCTATCTTTCACATCATACAAATGTAATATGACGAAACATATTACTTTTTCTTCTTGCCAAACACGCCTTTGACTTTTCCAAATGCACCCTTAGCCGCAAATTTCACTCCATTCGCGCGAAGGAAACAACACAGACAATCCTCAACAGTACATCGACGAAGTAATAACATTTGCCCAAGAGGCTGCCCGCCGAGGATGTATTGTTGTTTTACGTCTATGGAACGAAGGGGACCATAATCAGATGAACGATTCCTTTCTGAGAATGATAGCCGGTTATCAGCCTCAACCGTGGACTTCGAGAAACGACGGATGGAAACTTGCAGACAATCTGCTTATCGAAAATGACAACATGTTCGACTGGTCTGACCTCCAGCAGAAGAGCTATGGAGATGAAGAAGTGTTGGATTTCATCCTTCGTTTTCTCGCCATGGCAGAATTAAAGCGAGCTTTATTCTGCTCATTTGGCTTAACGAAAACGTTCTCCACTTGTATGTTCTTTCGATATGTTTATCCTTTGAGCTTTATGGTAAGTTTCTCAAGCATATCCTTTGTCATGGTGTCGAGGTCGTAGGTCGGACACCAGTCCCATTCATTTCGAGCGCAAGAGTCATCCATGCGGTCGGGCCAGCTCTCTGCGATGCTCTGTTTCAACGGATCTACATCGTAAACCATTTCAAACTCAGGTTTGTACTTCTTGATTGCAGCAAAGACGGTCTCTGGTCCAAAGCTGAGCGAAGCGATGTTGAACGCGTTGCGGTGAACAAGGCGTGTGGGGTCTGCCTCCATAATGTTGATGGCAGCCTTCAATGCATCCGGCATGTAGATCATGTCCATGAGTGTGCCCTCCTTAATCGGACAGACAAACTTCTCGCCACGAACGGCTGAGTAGAAGATGTCAACAGCGTAGTCTGTGGTGCCGCCGCCTGGAGGTGTCATGTATGAGATAACACCAGGATAGCGCACAGCGCGAGTATCTACACCATACTTGTTGAAGTAGTAATCGCTGAGAAGCTCTGTTGTTACCTTTGATACGCCGTAGATGGTGCGCGGACGCTGGATGGTGTCCTGCGGTGTGAGCATCTTTGGCGTGCTCAAACCAAACGAACCGATTGAACTCGGAGTGAATACAGCGCAACCGCACTCGCGAGCTACTTCGAGGATGTTCCATAGGCCGTCAATACCGATTTTCCATGCCAGGCGTGGCTTCGACTCTGCAACAACAGACAGTAATGCTGCGAGGTTGTAGATGGTGTCGATGTTGTACTTTTTCACTACATCGGCAATCATCTGAGGATTTGTTACATCGCATTCTGCCATTGGTCCTGCCTCTGCAAGTTCCCCTTTAGGCTCAGCGCCTTTTATGTAACCAGCTACAACATTTGCGTTTCCGTAAATGCTTCTTAACTTCCTTGTAAGCTCTGAGCCAATCTGGCCTGTTGATCCTATAACCAAGATAATGTTCATAGTATTATGTATTTTAGCGTTTATAGGTACAAAGGAAAGCATTTTTTTCCAAATAGCAATACAAAACCGCTCATTTTTTTGTTCTATTGAAAAAAAACAAAAAAACCTTTTTTAGTTTGGAAAAAAATGAGTTATTTTGCATTTCAATAACTAAAACTTTTAAATAATCCTATTATGTACGGAAAAGTAAAAGAACATCTCGCAAGCGCTTTGGAGAATCTGAAGCAAGCAGGCCTCTATAAAGAGGAGCGTATCATTGAAAGCCCACAGCAGGCAGCTATTCAGGTAAAGGGCAAGGAAGTGCTCAACTTCTGTGCAAACAACTATCTTGGTTTGGCTAATAACCCACGCCTCATTGAGGGTGCAAAGAAAATGATGGATCGCCGTGGTTTCGGTATGTCGTCGGTAAGATTCATTTGTGGTACACAGGATATCCATAAGGAACTTGAGGCAGCCATCTCAGAGTATTTCCAAACAGAAGATACTATCTTATATGCAGCATGCTTCGATGCCAATGGTGGCTTGTTTGGCTCGTTCCTCTCTGAGGAGGATGCTATCATCTCTGATGCACTCAACCACGCTTCTATCATCGACGGTGTGCGTTTGTGTAAGGCAAAGCGCTACCGCTATGCTAATGCAAACATGGAGGAATTGGAGAAGTGCTTGCAGGATGCCCAGGCTCAGCGCTTCCGTATCATTTGCACCGATGGTGTGTTCTCTATGGACGGCAATGTGGCACCTATTGATAAAATCTGTGACTTGGCAGAGAAATATGATGCTCTTGTCATGGTTGACGAGTCTCACTCTGCAGGTGTTGTGGGTGCAACGGGTCATGGTGTGAGTGAGCTTTGCAAGACATACGGTCGTGTAGATATCTATACCGGCACTTTGGGCAAAGCCTTCGGTGGTGCTCTCGGTGGATTCACTACTGGTCGTAAGGAGATTATCGACATGCTGCGCCAGAGCAGTCGTCCGTATCTCTTCTCCAATTCGTTGGCTCCATCAATCATCGGTGCAAGCCTTGAGGTGTTCAAGATGCTGAAGGAGGATAACACCATTCACGATCGCCTCGTAGAGAATGTAAACTACTTCCGCGACAAGATGCTCGCTGCCGGCTTTGACATCAAACCTACTCAGAGCGCTATCTGTGCTGTAATGCTCTACGATGCTCCGCTGTCTCAGCGCTATGCAAACCGCCTGCTTGAGGAAGGCATCTATGTTACGGGATTCTATTACCCCGTAGTTCCGAAAGGTGAGGCTCGCATCCGCGTTCAGCTCTCTGCCGGTCATACACGTGAGCAACTTGACAAGGCTATCGCTGCATTTATCAAGGTGGGCAAGGAACTTGGTGTGCTGAAATAGTATTACATCATTAACTGAGCCCACTTTGAAAAAGGGCTCAGTTAATGATGTAATCTGAAACAAACTGCAAATTTGAAACATAAAATCTCCCGATATATTACTAAGAGGGTGCATCAAAAGTGATGTATCCCTCTTTTGTTTTTCTGCAAGGAACCTTATAATACTTTTCTCGCCATGGCAGCGTTTAAGTGTACTTAACTTCGTTGACTTTCCTCACGTTCGGAAAACTTCAAGCGAGCTTGATTTTTCGCTCACTTAAACGGAAAGTTAACTCTGCTCATCTGGCTTAACGAAAACGATCAAAAAAAAACATCCTAATATGAACATGGTTCAATAATTTATTGTATTTTTGCACCTAACATCCAAAAAAGCATCACACAATGGACAAACGAATTACAGAGCAACCATCACACTATGACCATCTCGAACAAATGACCATAGCACAAATCACAGCTGATATAAACTGCGAGAACATGAAAGTTCCCGTTGCCATAGGCAATGCACTACCGGCAATCAACAAACTCATCGCTACGATAGAACAAAAACTGAAGTGTGGCGGAAGGCTATTCTATGTGGGATGTGGAACTGGCGGACGACTTGCAACACTCGACACCATAGAAGTGCAAAACACATACGGCACTGACGGCACACAAATACAAGCTATATTCCCTGGCGGAACGGAGTGTCTGACACAAACACGTGAGTCGCGTGAAGATGACACAAAAAACAGTTGGCAACAACTGATCGACAAAAACATTTCCACTGCCGACATCGTTGTAGGCATCTCAGCCAGCGGAACCACTCCGTTCGTACTTGCAGCATTGCAACACTGTCGTGCTAACGGCATCACAACAGGATGCATCGTCAACAACCCCAACTCACCCATAGCCAGCCAAGCCGACTATAAAGTGGAGGTTATAACAGGACCCGAGTTCGTCTCGGGAAGTACCCGAATGAAAGCCGGCAGCTCACAGAAACTGATATTCGACATGATAAGCACCACAGTACAGATACGTCTCGGACGTGTTGAAGGCAACAAAATGGTGAATGCAAAACTCATCAACGCAAAGCTCATCGACCGTGCTGTGAGAATTTTCATGGAGCGCAATCCCAAATACAAAGACTATGATGAAGTAAAAAAACTCATATTAAAAGCCGGTAGCGTGAAAAAAGCCGAAGCACTTCTATAAGGTATAAAACGTTTTTTAACCATTCAACAGAGGCTATTGCCATCAAGACATTCGTCACATCACCGGCAATTCCCATACTTATCATTACTCATAGACAATGGCTGTTTTGCAGATGCTGACAACAATACAGAACACTTTTCCATCATCTGCTTTGAAGAAACACAGCAGCAAAAATGCAACAATAAATTTTGCAATGTCACAATAATACGCTAACTTTGCATGATACAATAATATCATATCGTTAGCGAATACATCGCTATTTCCTATCAACCCCTATAGAACAGGGTCATTATGAATGTAATAAAAACAAATATCGAAGGCGTACTGATTCTTGAACCAAAAGTGTTCAACGATGCACGCGGCTATTTCTTCGAATCCTTCTCACAGCGCGAATTCGACGAGAAGGTCGCACCAATACTGGGCCACACTATACGCTTCGTACAAGACAACGAGTCGATGTCAAGCTATGGAGTCATGCGCGGACTGCATTTCCAACGACCACCATTTACACAAAGTAAACTCGTGCGGTGTGTCAAGGGAGCTGTACTCGACGTTGCAGTAGATATACGTAAAGGATCACCTACATTTGGTCAACACGTTGCCGTAGAACTGACAGAAGACAACCACCGACAGTTTTTCATCTCCAAAGGATTTGCACATGGTTTCGCCGTACTATCGGAAACGGCAGTTTTCCAGTATAAGTGTGACGAATTCTACCACCCAGAGGCTGACGGCGGCATCTCTATCATGGACCAATCGTTGGGCATCAACTGGAAAATACCCACCGACCAAGCCCTACTGTCGGAAAAAGACACCAAACACAAGATGTTGGCCAACTTCGATAGTCCGTTCAATATAAATACAAATCTATATATTGAATCAGAGACACGCTGACGCCATTACCACTATAGAAATACAACCCAAAACTCATAAACAGGATGCACTTGTAACGTTGTGTCCACCTATTACAACAAAAAACATGAAGAAAAAAGTATTTGTAAGCGGCTGTTACGACCTACTACATTCCGGACATGTGGAGTTCTTTCAGCAAGCAGCACAATATGGCGACCTATACGTGGGCATCGGATCCGATGCCACCTATTTGGAATATAAACACCGCAAACCTATGTTTCCGCAAGAAGAACGCCTCTTCATGGTGAAAAACATCAAGGCGGTAAAAGAAGCCTATATCAACCAAGGAAGCGGAGTGATTGACTTTCTGCCCACACTTGACTTGGTGAAGCCCGACGTCTTTGTGGTCAATGCAGAAGGTGGTTCTGACGAGAAACGTAAACTCTGCAAAGAAAGAGGTATAGAATATGTGGAATTGCAACGCACACCACACGAAGGACTCCAAG